>JAFOBC010000216.1 GCA_017382015.1 Clostridia bacterium | reverse complement strand
GAGCCATATCAACGATAACTCCGTTGCGTCCTGAGTTGGATATAATGATAATAGTATCGTCTTTACTTAACCTGTATTCAGCAAATATTTTATCAGCATAACCCTCAACTCGTTCAGCTGTAGTGCTATCGCTTGCTGATATATGAAGCATTAGCGGTTCAACAAGTATGGGTTGAACGTTTACAAGACCGCCGGCTCTGTAAAAGAGCTCTTCTGCAAGCATATGTGAGTGACCTGTGCCAAACAGATACAAACGCTTGCCGCTAATCATAGTTTCTGTAAACAAATCAGCTGTTCTTTCTATACTTTCTTTACCTTCAGTAGAAATTTTTTCAATAATTGATCTGCAATTGTCAATATATTCAAGGTATTTCTTCATTATAAGTTCCTCGCAAGTTCAAGTGCGCCTTCTTCGGGCGGTGTGTCAAGAAGCTGTAAAATGACGTCAGGAAATTCTGCGGTTATGTCAACTTCAAATGTTTTGCGGAAAAGAGGGTTGTGCACGAAGATTCCGCCATAAAGGCCGAGTACAGTACATTTTTTTACTTCTCTTAGCAATATAAGTACTGTTTTTGCAAAACTGTGAGCTTCGTTGGTGATTATTTTATGCGCAATTTCGTCAGATTCAGCCAGTTTACCTACATCTTTAGCAAAATCGGCAATAATATCTTTGGTAGTGTCTGCAGAATAAATAAAGTCAATTGCCTTTCTGAAATTATCAACTTTAAAGAACTCATTGGCTTTGTCAAGCAGGGGAGAGGTTTCTCCCTTGTCACACAGTTCGCAGCACTTTTTCAGAGCGTTTACTGCAATTGCGTAGCCGGAGCCTTCATCACCGATTATGTGTCCCCAGCCTCCTGCAATTATGGTGTTGCCGTTTTCATCTTCACCTGTTGCCATTGAACCAGTGCCGCATATAGCAACACAAGGGCATACGTCTGATTTTACAGATTTAAGGGCGATATACAGGTCGCTGTTCATTGCAATCTTTTCGGCTTTTATTCCGCCGCATAAAGCATTGAGCGTTTTACTGTCAGCTTCGTTATCAAGTGCTGAACAGCCAACAAATACAGCCTCAAAAAAGTCTGAATCAATACGCGAACAGACTGATTTTAAGAGTTCGTTGAGGTTGTTTCTGGCTTTATCCATTCCTACAGAATAGAAGTTGATAGTTTTGCCGCATTCTTTGAATAAAATATTGCCGTTTTCGTCTGATACAGCGGCGGTTGTGCGTGTGCCACCGCCGTCAATTCCCAGGTAATATTTCATTGGTTTTCTCCGTTTCGTTTATGCTGCTTGTTCTATCAGGGCGTTTATTGCGTTCATAATTGTTGATGCTGATGTTGAGCCTGCCGTAAGCATCTCTTCATAGTGTCGGTGATATTCACCAAACAGTTTTTCGCCCATATCGGTGTTCCAGAGTGAATCTGCAATGAAGGGAGCGAAATCATTATCAGGGATTATATATCCGATAGCATCATTGCAAAGACCCATTACAAGCACGGTTTTGTCTTCACCGATGAGATCTGCCGGGCATTCAATTTCCCAATCAGTGCCCAGGTATGCTTCGCTTGCGTCAACAACATTTCCGTAAACAAGCTGGGGAACAAGCTCGCCGGGAACTGTAAGCAGGACTATGTCTGTGCCGAGTTCAACATAACCGACCTCGGTGATAACTGAGTAGCCGCTTTCGCTTTCGGGATCAAGTACTGTTGTTGTGCCGAGAAGCTGAGCAGCTGCTCCGAGTTGAATAAGACCTGTATCAAGCTTTACTTTGCATTCTGACATTCTGACGTTAAGTACAGGTTCAACAACTGTTGCCGAATCCTGAGCTTCAAGAATAAGTCTTGCAAACTCGTAGCCGAGCATTTTGGCAGCCCTGTAGTCTTCGAGGCTTGGGTCAGCGTTAATTTCTGCATTTATTCTGTCGAGGATATCGGGTGTCTTTATGGAATCCTTTTTGACGGATATCGGAGATTGTGCACCCTGAATGAACATAAAATTCATTCCATTGCTGTTAATTTCTTCTTCAATATATGCAGGGAAATCGGCAGAAAGCTTGCTTGTTGCTCTGTTGATTGTTGTAGGGTGTGCGCCTATATTTGCGAAAATGGTAAGATCAGAGGATTCGTTGTCGGGTACAAATTTGAAGCAAGCGAAGAAGTGCTGGTAGCCTTCTGTGTCATAACGCTTGTTTCGAAGATAGCTGTATTCATCTTCAGGATAAGCACCGGTTTCCTCGTCTTTGCCTATTCCGGCTGTTTCGAAATAGTAAAGAGAACCTGTTTCCATACCTGTGTATGCCTCAACAATTGCATCTGCTGCACCGTTGACCATAACTTCAAGAACTGTTGAATCAATGCTTCTTATTGGATTGATAAAAGGAAGATTCGCAGCTATGTTATGGAAGATTTTGGGGATAAGTGAAAGACCGAAGCCCTGAGTGTCAGGAACTGTATGGCAGTGGGTTGCGTTGATATTAATTGCGATTATGTCGCTGTCAATGCCGAGTTTATCAAGCTTTTCTTCGGCAAGAGCACGTATTGCTCTTATATCTGCGTTACATACACCGATTCCGTCGATTGTTGCAAAGACTGCTGTGCCTCTGCCTGAACCGTCATTGAGCGCTATTGCATGAACGCGCTGGTCATCAAATACGCTGTTAATCTTTTGCGTAAAGTAGCCACCTGTGTAATATTCTTTGCTGCCGTCTGCAAGGTCGGCAGGAACTATGCTTTCGCTGCCGAAGCCAAGGCTCCACTTGGCGCCGCTTGCAGGTTCATCAATGAAAACTTCTGTGCCTTCATAAAAGTTTTCGGATTCGTAGTTTTCTGCGGTCGGTATGCCGCTTTTTGGGAATGCTGAGCTGAGGAGGCTGAATGCACCGTTTATAACTGTATTTATTACGTTTGTGGTGAAGATAATTGCGCTGTTATCTGCAGGTTGTGCGTCTGCTGCAAAAGCGCAGGTTCCCATTGAGGAAATTAAAATTACAGTAAGGAGAAGTGAGATAAACGATTTTTTAGTCTTAGTCATGGTCAATCATTCCTTTACTTTTGAAATAAGGGCATCTGTTGATTCGAGAATAGTTCTGGCTGTTTCTCTGCCGGTTGAGTTGGTTTCTTCGTAATGGCTTCTGTCAAAACGGTCAACGCCTTTGTTGATATAAGGCATTTTTTCATTGAGCACAAAATCATTGTCGGGAATTATATAGCCAAGCTCATCGTTACAAAGACCAATAACAAAATGATGTTTTGCGCCACCCATACGGCTGAGTACTTTGTATTCAGCCGCTTTGCCTGTTCCGGATTCTTTTTCGTTGAGGAATTCACCGTTGTACAGCTCGGGAAATAGCTCACCGGGAACAAGGTACATGCCTATTTCACTGTTTCCGAGCTCCAGATAACCTACCTCAGTATGAATTGCGGCGACGCTTCTCTTATCGGTTCTTGCAATGTCGTTGTTAAGAACTTTGAGAAGTCTTGCAAGGATAAGAACAAAGTTCTGGGCACTGATTTTAACCGGGGTGCTTGCGACATTGATTACGGGAGCGATTTCGGTTTCATCATTCAACTTGTTAACAAGCTCACCAAGCATCTTGCCGAATTCTTTTGTATAAGCCTCGCAGTCAATTTCATTGCGGTAAATCTTCTTGATTTCTTTGGCTGAAATCATACCGCCGATTGCACCGTTATAGAATACAGCGTTTACACCCTCGTTGGCTCTTTCGATCTCTCGGATAAGATAGCAGGGGAAATCGGCGCTTATGCTTTTTGTCAGGTCGCCAAGCAGTTCAGCGTGAGATGCGAAGTTGACCATATAGATTCCGGGTGTTGCATCAAACGGCTCAAATCTGATTCGCGTAAGGTTACGGTCATATGTATCGGGGGTACGGCAGTCAAACTGAAGATCATGAGTCTCAAGAACAGAATAGTAGAGCTTACCGTCTTTTCTGTTGTTATATGCCGCGATAATCGCTTCAGCGGCTTTCTTTTTCAGGTGAGTCATGAACTCTTCGCTTCTGCCGCTTTTATAAAGTTTTTCACCCCAGAGTCCCTGGGTGTCAATAGCTGAATGTGAATGAGTCGAACAGATGTTGATTGATTTCAGATTTTTTACAGTACCTTCTTCAAGTACAAGCTTGCGGATATCGTTTATGTCTCTGCGGCTTATACCGACAGCATCAATTGCGCAGAGAATAACACCGCCTCGGGAGGTATTGTCATCGATATAAACAGCGCGGGCAAACATATCGTCGAGTACGCCGGTTGCGCGGTTGTTTGAATCATAGCCTGCTATGAAATACTTGCCGGAACTTACGTCACCAGGTGTAATTACTGTTTTACCAAATCCGCAGGTGAAACATTTTCCCGGATTGTAGCTGAATTTTTTATCACCGGTGAGCATGCTCTTATTGGCTGCTTCGTCGGTTGTGAAATAGCTTTTTGGCATAAGTGAAATAACTGAGTTGGATATGAACTGAATCGCTTTTCGTGTAATTTTATCTGTATTCATAGTGTTCCTCCTACTGTCAGATACACATATTATACACTATATTTTCTAATTTTCAAATATTTCACTTGATTTTTTTGGTATAAATTGTAATAATATTATTAACTTGCAATGAATTGCAAATATTTCACACAGAACAAGAGGTATTACATATGGTTTCAATCAGAAAATATGAAGAAAAAGATTACGAGGGTGTTTGCTATACTTGCCTTCACAGCGAAGATGATGACGATATAACAGAAGAGTTTGCTGAGTTTGTGCTCAATACATTCTGCAGATATTACATCGATAATGAGCCGGAAAACTGTTTCGTAGTTGATGATGACGGTCAGGCAGTCGGTTATATCATTTGCGCTGAGAATTTTGATGAATTCAAGAAGATTTATGATGAGGAATATTTCACACGCTCAATCAGCCACGGTGAGTCCCGAATTGAATGGGCATCCGAGGCTTATAAGCTTCACGAAAAATACAAGGATACATATCCGGCACACCTTCATATAGATATTCTCCCTCAGTATCAGAGAATGGGTCTTGGCGGCAAGCTTGTCAGCGCACTTTCTGATCATCTTGCAGCTAAAGGCATAAAGGGTGTCATGCTTACAACCGGCACAAAGAACGTAACAGCTAATAATTTCTACAGAAAATACGGATTTGAAGAAATCGAGATTTACGATACGGATATTGCTTTTGGTAAGAAGCTTGTCTGATATATACGTATAATATGCTTTTATTCGGTCATACTGTTACTGATCGCTGATACGGAGGTGATTGCAGTGACCGAAAAGCAGAAAAAGAAGAATAAGCCCGCGGATACAAAACCCGATAATAACTAAACAGCAATGAATTTAAGAAAAACCGTTTGCGCGGTTTTTCTTTTTTTATCTTGACGGTTCAATACGATGTGATATAATTATGTAAATATATTTTAAGAACGGACGGATTTTCTCATGGAAAAATATGCTAGATTCAAGTATCAGCCGTGTATTCCTCTCGGCGAAGACGGAAGATGTGTTACCGCTTCTCAGAAACATACTCAGCTTTCAAGGCGTGCGGCTGCAGATGGTATGGTTTTGCTGAAAAACAACAATAAAGCACTCCCGCTTTCAAAAGGTGAAAAAGTAGCACTTTTCGGTAAGGCAACCATTGAATACATAAAGGGCGGCGGCGGAAGCGGCGATGTCAATACACCTTACATCCGTAATATATATGACGGCTTTTGTGAAAAAGACGTTGATATCTATATGCCGCTTGTTGAGTTCTATAAGGATTATGTTAAACGTGAAAGTGTAAATATTCCCACTCAAGCACAGATTGATGCTACTTGGGATATAGTCAATGCTATGGAATTCTGTACTGAACGTGATGATATGACTTACGACACGTTTGCAAGTATGCACGTTAAAGAGCCTGCAGTGCCCGATGAGCTTATTGAATCTGCTGCACAGAGTGCAGATACAGCTATCATCACTCTCAGCCGCTTTTCTGCGGAGGGTGTTGACCGCAGACCTCAGGCAGGGGATTACTATCTTTCTGACATCGAAAAGGATATCATTGACAAATCAGCTAAGCTTTTCAAAAAGGTAATAATTGTGCTTAATTCCGGTGCAACAATCGACTGCGAATATTTTGCTGATAACGATTCTGTCGATGCTGTCATTTTCTCGTGGCAGGGTGGTATGGAAGGCGGCGCTGCAATTGCAGATATTGTTTGCGGTGACGTTAATCCTTCCGGTAAACTTGCCGATACGATAGCAAAGTCGTACGACTGCTATCCTTGCAAAGATGATTTCTGGGAGTGTTTTGAACACCTCGATTATTCTGAGGATATATATGTCGGTTATCGCTATTTTGAAACAATTCCCGGCAAAAAGGAATTGGTAAGATATCCATTCGGTTTCGGACTTTCTTACACAAGTTTTGAACTCAGTAGTAAGCTTTGCGGTGTTGACGGCGATAATGTTGTTGCGGCAGTAACTGTCAAAAACACAGGCGATGTCGCAGGTAAAGAAGTTGTTCAGCTTTATTATTCAGCACCTCAGGGCAAACTTGGTAAGCCTGCTAAGGAGCTTGTTGACTTCCAAAAGACAAAGCTTCTCGCTCCCGGTGAATCTCAGACGCTTGCACTTACTTTCAAGGTAAGTGATATGGCAAGTTTTGATGACCTTGGCAAGATTCAGGAATCTGCATATGTGCTTGAGGCGGGTGCTTACAGCTTCTATATAGGCACATCTGTCAGAGATTGCGAAAAACTTGATTTCAGATATGAGGTTGCTGAAGATACAGTTACCGAGCAGCTTTCAAAATGGTGCAGACCTTTCAGGCTTGCAAAGCGTCTTATGGCTGACGGCAATTATGAAGCTCTTCCTCTTGGTGAAGAAAGCTATTATTATGCCGAGAACGAACCTACAGGTGCTGTTGCGCCTGAAAAGCCCGTTATGTTTGATAAAGTTGGCGAAAGCATCACCATGGATGAATTCGTAGCTCAGTTTACTCTTGAGGAACTTATGGATTTTGTAGGCGGTCAGCCGCCTACGGGCGTAGCTAATACAGGATGTTTCGGCCCGATGAAGCGTCTTGGTGTGCCTGCTATGCCTACTGCTGACGGCCCTGCAGGCCTCAGACTTAACACCGAGACAGGTATTCCTACAACCGCTTGGCCTTGTGCTACTCTTCTTGCCTGTACTTGGGATCCGGACCTTATATATCTTGTCGGTGCCGGCGGCGGTGCTGAAATCCGCGAAAACAACCTTGCAATCTGGCTTGCTCCTGCTCTTAATATTCACCGTGATCCTCTGTGTGGCAGAAACTTCGAGTATTTCTC
>JAFOBC010000215.1 GCA_017382015.1 Clostridia bacterium | reverse complement strand
CTTACAGAGGTAAAAATAAATTTACCGATTTCAAGCTCTGGCCTGTTATTTTCAGCGTTGTTTTTACAATTTCGGGCATTATGACGTGGGATAACGTTTTTTCTGTTTTCCCGATTGTTGCTATGGTGGTATCCTCAGTTGTGCTGTGGATTGATTCGCCTAAGATTAATCGAGCTTTTTCAATTCCTACTTCCGCTTGCTGGCTGGTTTACAATATTCCCAGCGGATCAATTTCAGGTGTGGCAACCGAAATTTTTGTGCTCTCATCTATTGTTATAGGTATGATTCGCCTCGACAGAAAAAAGAGTGGGAAGTGATTCGTTTGTGAAATGTTACCAATAAAACAGCGTAACATTTTACATATTTAACTGTTGATTTTATTATATTAATATTTATAATTAGAGTTGAAAAGTGATGTCTGTAAAGGACAATCTTTAAACAGTAAAGGAGATAAAAATTATGTCCGAAAAACTCAGGGTTGGTATTATCGGTTGCGGCGGTATTGCTAACGGCAAGCATATGCCTGCTATTGCAAAAATCCAGGAGGCTGAAATGGTTGCTTTCTGCGATATCGTTGTTGAAAGAGCAGAGAAAGCTGCTGAAAAATACGGCGTAGAAGGTGCAAAGGTTTACGAGGATTATAAAGAGCTTCTCAAGGATGAGAGCATTGACGTTGTCCACGTTTGCACACCCAACCGTTCGCACAGCTTTATAACAATCGATTCACTCGAGGCAGGCAAGCACGTTATGTGCGAGAAGCCTATGGCAAAGACTTATGCTGAGGCAAAGGCTATGTGTGAGGCTGCACAGCGCACAGGCAAGAAGCTCACAATCGGTTATCAGCAGCGCTGGAGGGATGATTCCATCTACCTCAAAGAGGCTTGCGATAACGGTGACCTTGGCGAAATTTATTACGCAAAGGCTATTGCGCTTCGCCGCCGTGCCGTTCCCACATGGGGCGTTTTCCTCAATGAATATGAGCAGGGCGGTGGTCCGCTTATCGATATCGGTACTCACGCTCTCGACCTTACTTTGTTTATGATGAACAACTACAAGCCCAAGATGGTTGTCGGCACAACCTTCAAAAAGCTCGGTCAGCAGAAGCGCGCCGCAAACTCATGGGGCGATTGGGATCCTGAGAAGTTCACGGTTGAGGATTCTGCGTTTGGCTTCATCGTTATGGAAAACGGCGCAACAATCACGCTTGAGTCCGCATGGGCTCTTAACGTTGCAGACCCGAGAGAGGCTGTATGTATGCTTTGCGGTGACAAGGCAGGTGCTGATTTCAACGGCCCTGATGAGTCTCTTCAGTTCAACTATGTAAAATACGGCAGACAGGTTATCGAAACACCCAACTTCGATGCAGGCGGTGTTGCTTTCTATGAGGGCGACAGACATCCCGACCCGAAGGATGTTGAGTGCCGTCTGTGGTACAATGCAGTTCTCAACGATACAGAGGTTATGACAAAGCCTGAGCAGGCACTTGTTGTAACACAGATTCTTGAAGCTATATACGAGTCTGCAAAAACAGGCGCTCCCGTATATCTTAATAACGACTGATTTTAAAAGGATAGGTGACTATTATGAAAATAGCAGTTCAGCTTTATAGTGTTCGCGACTGTATAAAAAACGCAGACGATTTTATGAAGGCACTTGAAGAAGTCAAAGCTATGGGTTATGACGGCGTTGAGTTTGCAGGCTATCACGGTGTTGATGCCGCAACTATCCGCGCAAAGCTTGATGAGCTTGGCCTTGTGCCTGTTGGTACGCATATGGGTATCAACGATTTTCTTCCCGAAAACATTGAAAAAACAGTTGAGTACAATAAGGTTCTCGGTTGCCTTCACTGCGGTGTAGGCGGTGCGGCACACGATACTGT
>JAFOBC010000214.1 GCA_017382015.1 Clostridia bacterium | reverse complement strand
GTTGAGGTCATCCGCAGAATGACAGAGGAAATTTACGACAAAAAGGAATACGAAAAGGCACTTGCGTGGGCGAAGAAGTACTGCATCGAGGGCTTTGACAAGAACCCCGAGGAGCTTCAGAGAACCAGAGAGCAGAAGGAAAATGATTGGGAATTCGTTGTCAAGATGATGGTTATCATCAAGGACCTTATGAACGGCAACGACACACTCCCCGCAGGCTGCGAAGAAGAAATGGTTGGCCACAATGCTATTGCAGCAGGCTTCCAGGGTCAGAGACAGTGGACAGACTTCTACCCCAACGCTGACTTTGCAGAGGCACTTTGCAACACATCATTCGACTGGGACGGTGCAAGAGAGCCGTACATTCTCGCAACAGAGAACGACGTTCTCAACGGCATCTCCATGCTCTTCATGAAGTTACTTACAAACAGAGCTCAGATGTTTGCTGACGTTCGTACATACTGGTCAACAGACGCTGTTAAGCGCGTTACAGACTACGACCTTGAGGGTCACGCAAAGGATGCAGACGGCTTCATTCACCTTATCAACTCAGGTGCTTGCTGCCTCGACGCTTGCGGCGAAGTTAAGGATGCTGACGGTAACGCAGTTATTAAACCCTGGTACGAAATGACTCAGGCTGATGCAGACGCTTGCAACAAGGCTACAGAGTGGTGCCCTGCTGACAACGGCTACTTCCGCGGTGCAGGTTACTCCTCACGCTTCCTTACAAAGAGCGAGATGCCCGCAACAATGATCCGTCTCAACCTTGTAAAGGGTCTCGGCCCCGTAGTACAGATTGCAGAAGGCTGGACAGTTGCACTTCCCGACGATGTTTCCGACACAATCTGGAAGAGAACAGACTACACATGGCCCTGCACATGGTTCGCTCCCCGCTGCAACGGTGAAGGCCCGTTCAAGTCAGCATATGACCTTATGAACAACTGGGGCGCAAACCACGGCGCTATCTCCTACGGCCACATCGGTGCTGACATCATCACACTCTGCTCAATGCTCCGTATCCCCGTTGCTCTCCACAACGTACCGGAAGAGAAGATCTTCCGTCCCGCTTGCTGGGGTGCATTCGGCACAAAGGATCTTGAGGGCGCTGACTTCAGAGCTTGCGAGACATACGGTCCCCTTTACAAATAAGTAATAACCCGATATAAACGAAAGGAGCTGCCATGCAGCTCCTTTTTTGTATTATTTTACATATGGTTATATTGCTGATTCAGAAATTTCGACTTGACAAAATTCCATAATACAAGTATAATGTCTATTTATATTAAGAATATTGGGAGGAGAATGAACAATGGATTGGCAAGATTTTCTCGAGGCTACGCTCGGCCAGTGGGAACTGCTTGTGCGTCTGCTGATAGCCTGCGTATGCGGCTGTATTATCGGTGTTGAAAGAAGCTTCAGACAAAAAGAAGCAGGTATAAGAACGCACGTTATCCTCGCACTCGGTGCAGCGCTGATGATGATTGTTTCAAAATACGGTTTCTTCGATCTGGTTGCACAGAACGTTGATGCAGACGGCTCACGAATTGCATCGAACATCGTTACAGGTATTTCGTTCCTTGGTGCAGGTGTTATTTTTGTGCGCGGCGGCTCAATCAAGGGTCTTACAACAGCGGCAGGCATCTGGGCAACAGCCGGCATCGGTATGGCACTCGGCGCAGGTATGTACACAATCGGTATCGCCTGCACGGCAGGTATGATAATAATTCAGCTTCTGCTCCACAGATTTATGCCTTTCTCGGAGAATATGGAAACAAACATTATCACAATCAAGGTAAGCGAAGGCTCTCAGGGACTTGACCAGATAACCGACGAGCTTACAAATGCAGGAATACTTGTTACGGGTATACGTTTCAAGAAGCAGGATAACGGAATTACAAAAGCTGAGCTGACGGTCAGGACAAAGAAAAAGGCTTCGATGAAAACAGTCCTCGAGCTCATTAACAACAATGAAGCCATTCAGGAATTTTCACTTGAAACCTAATGAAAAAGACAGGTTTGTTATAAACAAACCTGTCTTTTTTTATATGCTGAGCATTGCTTTGAAAGCATTTATGTAGCCCTGTGCCGTAAAAGCATCCGTGCTTTCGGCAAAGATTCTGAGCAGCGGCTCTGTGCCGGAGAAACGGCAGATAACAAAGCTGTCATCTGCGAAATAGACCTTACAGCCGTCCTCGTAATTGACACGCACAACTTCTTTTCCGAAATCGGGCAATGCCTTATCCTCATATATCAGCTTCATTATTTCAGCCTTTTTCTCAGCGGCAAACTTGAGGTTATCTTCTATCATAACGTGTCTGCCGTAGATTTCTTCAAGTTTATCGACCAACTCGGCAGGAGATTTACCTGTAACACTAACCATCTCAGTAAAGAGAGATGCCGCGTAAACAGAATCCTTACCGTGTATGTGGCCTCTTACGGTAAGACCGCCTGAAGATTCACCGCCAAGCACGGCATCAACCTCGTCAATCTTAGAGGAAATATATTTGAAACCTACGGGCACTTCATAGCACTTCTCACCGAAGCTTGCTGCAATTTTATCAAGCATATGGGTTGTGGCAAGGTTTCGCACTACAGAGCCTTTCCAGCCTTTATATTTAACAAGATAATAGTAAAGCGCACATAGAATTTCGTTAGCGTCGATATATCTGCCGGTACGGTCGATGATACCCAGGCGGTCACCGTCGCCATCCATTGCGATGCCAAAATCATACTCGCCTTTTATTACCATATCTTTAAGCAAACCGAGAGTCTGCTCTGTAGGCGCAGGCATTCCGCCACCGAAATAAGCATCCTTATTAAGGTT
>JAFOBC010000213.1 GCA_017382015.1 Clostridia bacterium | reverse complement strand
TGTGATTACACAGTTAGCGACCCGAGCATAGTTCAGATCGACGATTATTCGGGTAGGATTACAGCACTCAAAGAGGGCACAGTAACTGTCACTGCAACTCATTGCGAGCGCGGTTTTGTCGATACCTGCACCGTCAACGTTACAACAGAGCCCGAGCCTGTCACCGGCGTTAACAAGATTGAGCCCGCAACCGATAATCCTTATTTTGCCTACGGTAACAGAGATTATAAGCTTGAACTGACCGGCAGTCCGAGCAAAATTCAGGTTGTCCGCAAAAACGGCACAACCACAACAATCGACCGCATCAAGGCGCAGATTACACCTAACGGTGATACCGAAATCTGGGTGGTAAATATGCGAGTCGAGGCAGGCGAGCACTCAATCCGCGCAAAGTACGGCAAGGTGTGGGACGAAAAATCCGTGCCGTTTACCGTCACTTACGATACACCGAAAGCTTATTCGTTTGATATCGCTTACGAAAAAGGCATCGCCACGTTTGAGGTTGTTACCGCTCCGCAGATTGCAAAAATTCAGTTTGTCAGAGATAACGGTGCAACGCTTACGTATTCGCAAAGCTACAGCTATATTGCCGAAGACGGTCTGCGCCATTGGGTGATAACGCGCAAAGTCCCCACAAACACAAGCTATACCCTCAAAACAAAACTCGGCTATACCTGGACAACAACCGAGCTTATCGTATCAACGTAAAAAAATGTCATTCTGAGCGTCGAGCGAAGAATCTTAATTACTGTAAGATCCTTCACTGCGTTCAGGATGACATTGCTTTTATATCGCTGTAAATTGCTTTGTCAAAAGCTCCTTTTGAAAGGAGCTGTAACCGTAGGTGACTGAGGATTGTTATAAAAAATAAAATTGCTGTGCTTTTGCAATCCTCCGTCATTGCTCACGCAATGCCACCTCCTTTAAAAAGGAGGTTTTTGAAATAGCATATCTCTTTTACCACGGGCGGATGATATCCGCCCCTACAAATCTGCCGGTAATCCGTAGGGGCGGCCATTGGCCGTCCGTATATATCGGGCGAACACAGTTCGCCCCTACGGATTTTTGGTTGACAATTATATTTTGCGATATTATACTTTGTTTAGATAATATTCAGAAAGGTTATTTACATAATGAAAAGATATTTCAGATATACTGCTGTTCTTCTCGGTTTTGCAACAGCGGTCACATTATTTGCCGCCTGCTCAAAAAATAACGATAATTCGGGTGAGGCGGACACAACGGAAACCACTGTTTACGTGCCGAGTGAGTTTAAGACCGATGCCAACAGCATATATACCGAAGACGGTAAAATTTATATGGGCGGAAACGAGCTTGTTACAGACTCAAACGGTGTAACCGTAATTGACGAAAGCGGCAACCTTATACAGAAAGTTACCGATGCGCAGGGTAACGAGGCAACTCAGCCGGTTAGTTTTCCGAGCTTTATCAATGAAGGCAGTCGGGTTGCCTGCCAGCAGTTTACAATTACCTGCCCGAGCGGATGGGAAAGCTCAGGTAATCTCAACTTCAGACTTAGAAATTCGGCTGAAAACAAACAAATTGAGTATTCATTCCGCGATAAAGCAGACGAAAAATATAAAACAGCCGATGAAGAATATGCAACACTTGAAAAAACATTCAAGTCTATGATTGAT
>JAFOBC010000212.1 GCA_017382015.1 Clostridia bacterium | reverse complement strand
GCAAGCGAGGCGATAAAAATCCCTATTCCCCAGCCAAAGGGCATCGACCAATAGGTCGGTGCTCTTCTTTTTTTGTGCGGCAGCAGCCTTGGAGGGATTCGAACAGCGAGGGGATTCGCAAAGCGAACAAACTCTCCGGTGGAGAGTTTGCCGAGTCGCAACGAGCGCAAGCGAGGCGATAAAAATCCCTATTCCCCAGCCAAAGGGCATCGGCCAGTAGGTCGGTGCTCTTCTTTTTTTGTGTGGCGAGTTTTTAGAATAATAACAGATTGTCGTGTTTTGCGGTCTGTTAATGCCGTATATTGATTATTTCACTTAGTTTTGATATAATTATTTCAGAGGTGATTATATGAAGGCGGTAAGTTCATTGCCCGAGGGATATAGAGAGTATTATTCTCTCAACTTACAAAAGGATAAGAAAAAAGCTATCTTGGTAAACGGAATCTCGTTGGTCATTGCTGTTGTTATGTTAGTACCTATGAACTTTATCGTTCCTATATCGTCACTTTTCAGTATGGATGCAGGTATTGTAGCTTTTGCGGTGCGGATAATTTCGTTTTCGGTATTGTCTGTGCTGTATTTGGTTATTCATGAATTGGTGCATGGAATTGCGATGAAACTTTGCGGTACCCAAAAGGTGAAATATGGTTTCACGGGGATGTATGCTTTTGCAGGAAGTGATGATTATTACGGAAAAAAGCCGTATATATTTATCGCTTTGGCACCGGTAGTGCTGTTGGGCATAGTTTTCACTGCGGTGAATTTTTTTGTTCCGACCGAATGGGTCTGGGTGATTTACGGTTTGCAGATATTCAATATTTCAGGTGCTGCCGGAGATTATTTTGTAACACTGAAGTTCTCCCGCTTCCCGAAAGATATTCTTATAAGAGATCACGGTGTAGGTATGGTTGTATATTCAAGAAATAATAATTAAGTTTTATGGCATCGACCAAACGGTCGGTGCTTTTCTTTTTTGTAGCCTGATGATATGCAAAACTTTGCTGTGGCTTTTCACGGGCTTCAACATTGTAACCTGATAACGTATGTGATATAATTATCCCGACAAACAAGAATTTGTCTAACAGTTACGCACCGCACCAAAGTCTCCCTTTACACAAGGGAGCCTTGGGCGCCGTAAGCGCCGGTTAGACAAACTTGAATTTGTAGAGGTGTAATATGGAATACAGACAACTTCCTCACGGAAATAAAAACGAAAAATTCAGCGTACTTGGTCTTGGTATGGGCGGAATCGGAAAGACACCGCCCGATGAGATTGAGGCAATCATCCGCAAAGCCGTTGACAACGGAATCAATTTTTTCGATCTTTGCACGGCAGGTGCTTCCTATGCTCCTATCGGCAGAGCCATTCGTAATTGTCGTGACAAAGTGTTTTTGCAGGTGCATTTCGGTGCGGTATATGATGAAAACGGAGAATACGGTTGGTGCCGTGATTTTGAAACAATAAAAAAGACTTTTTTGTGGGAGCTTGAGGCTCTCGGTACCGATTATGTTGATTTTGGGTTTTTACACTGTGTTGATGAAGATGAAGATTTTGACACGTTGTGTGAAATCGGTGTTCTCGATTATCTTAAAGAATTGAAAGAGCAAGGGATTGTCCGTCACATCGGATTTTCTTCACATACACCGAGTGTTTCGAACAGAATCATTGATACGGGACTTGTTGATATGATGATGTTTTCAATAAACCCAGCGTATGACTTTGAAAAGGGCGATGATTACGGTATCGGCAGTGTTAAAGAACGCTTTGATTTGTTCAAAAGATGTGAATGTGAAGGCATCGGCATCAGCGTTATGAAGCCGTTTTTCGCAGGACAACTTTTATCTGCTGAACAGTCACCTTTCGGTGTGGCACTTACTCACACGCAATGTTTGCAGTATGCTATTGATCGTCCGGGTGTTCTGACTGCTGTTCCCGGTGTTCAGACGATGGAACATCTTGATACATTACTTGAATTTCTTACGGCAACCGATGAAGAAAAGGATTATTCTGTTATCGGCACATTTACGGCAGATACCATTACGGGAACCTGCGTTTATTGCAACCATTGTCAGCCTTGCCCTGCAGGAATAGACATCGGTCTTGTTAATAAATATTATGACCTTGCTCTTGCGGGTGACGATATTGCCGCAAACCATTATACAAAGTTATCGGTGAAGGCTGATGCCTGCCTCAAGTGCGGTCATTGTGAAAGTCGCTGTCCTTTCGGCGTTAAGCAGGAAAGCAGAATGACGGAAATTGAACATTATTTCCACAACTGAAAATATAAAAATCTTTGACAGAATTAATTTGACAAATTCCAATTTATCTGCTTGTATGAATTTCGTAAAGCTTACAATCAAATGTTTGAACAGTTATTTGCCAAACTGCGGACAATAATATATAATGTTATTATATATGGGGGAATTTAAAATGAAGGTTGCATTTTTTGATACAAAATCATACGATAAGCCGTCTTTTGAAAAGTACGGCAAAGAATACGGTATTGAGTTCAAATATTTTGAAACAAAGCTCAATGCCGATACCGCCGAGCTTGCTCACGGCTTTGACGGAGTGTGCGTTTTTGTAAACGATACGGTTGATGCCGAGGTAATTGATAAGCTCTGCGAGGTTGGCGTGCAGTTTATTGCGCTTCGCTGTGCAGGTTTTAATAATGTTGATATGAAGCACGCGTTCGGCAGAATTCACGTGTTCAGGGTGCCTGCCTATTCGCCCTATGCTGTTGCGGAGCATACGATGGCGCTGCTGCTCACCTCAATCCGCAGAATTCACAAGGCGTATATCCGCTCGAGGGATTTCAATTTCAGCCTGTCGGGTCTTACAGGCTTTGATCTTCACGGCAAAACAGTCGGTGTAATCGGTACGGGTAAAATCGGCAGGGTTTTCATTGATATATGCCGCGGTTTCGGTATGAGGGTGCTCGCTTACGATAAATATCCTGCTCAGGGGCTCGATAACGGCGACACAGTGCGATACGTTGAGCTTGATGAGCTTTTTGCAAACAGCGATATTATATCTCTGCATTGTCCGCTTACCGAGGAAACGCACCATATGATAAACGCCGAGGCAATTGAAAAATGCAAAAAAGGCGTTGTGATTCTCAACACCTCAAGGGGCGCACTTGTTGATGCCGAGGCTCTGCTCGCAGGCATCAAGTCACGTAAGGTAGGTGCTGCCTGTCTGGATGTTTACGAGGAGGAATCAGACCTCTTTTTCGAGGATAACTCCGGGCATATTCTTGAGGATGATACGCTTGCAAGGCTTATCTCAATGCCCAACGTCATTGTTACCTCTCATCAGGCGTTTCTCACCGAGGATGCACTTGAAAACATCGCCGAAACAACGGTTACCAATATTGTCGGCTTTTACAAAAGCGGCGAATGTCCGAACGAGCTTTGCTACCGCGGCGGTAACGCGGAGGACTGCAAGAGCGGCAAATGCTTCTGAAAAAAGATTGCACCCCTGATATCGAGTATCAGAGGTGCAATTTTTATTTGTTATCAGTCGAGTGCTACCCAACCGTCAGCTGTTATAGCGTAGTGGTTCTGCTTGACGGTAGTTGTGCCGTCTGAATGGATGCTGAGCGTTGTTGCGCCGAGCATATCGTTTGTGAAGTAGCAGCCGTAGCCTGTTTTGACAGCGTATGTAAGGCGGATACCCTGGTAAACGATTGAGTAATCGTTATCGTGGTCGTGACCGACAATCATATCCTTTGTGCTGCCAAGCTCCTTGCAAAGTGAGAAGAAGCCGTTGTTTACGGGCGGATGTCCGCCGCTTTCGCCTCTGCGGCCGTATGCTTCATCTGTGTAAGTTTCAATAACGCCGAGCTTGCCGTTAGCCTCGTCAATGCCTGTTGCAACAGAGTGCCATGCATCGTAGTACTCGTAAACGGGGATGTGCATAATAACCGTACTCTGTACGGGATAACCTGCAAGAGCGTTTGTGCCCTCAACGCACCACTTGTACCAATCCATCTGATTGTCCCACAGGTGGTCGTAGCCGCCGATTGTGCCGTTATCTGTTTCGTACTCTCTGTTGTTGTGTGTGTCGAGCATATAGATTGAGTGGATGATTTTGCCGTTTTCTGTGATATTGATTACGTAGTTGCCGTAACCCATACCCTCGGGACCGAATTTGAAAACTGAGTTTTCAGCTTCGGCAAGGTGATATGCAGCCCAGAACTCGCTGATGCAGCCCTGTCCGTCGTGGTTGCCCATAACTGCGCCCCACGGAATGCCGTAGGAATCAACGAGCTTGATAAGCTCAAGGTATGTGATTGTGCCCCATGCGTTGTCGCCTGAGAGTGTGATGAGGTCGGGCTTTGTGTCCTCAATAACCTTTGCAACGTGTGCCATTGAGTCTATGCCGACCTGCTCATAAAGCTCATCGTCGTCAAGCTGAACGTCTGCAAGGTTGAGCACTACAAAATCTTCACCGGGTTTCTTTTCGAGTTCTACGTAGCAGTCTGCAGTGAATTCATCCTCTGCCGACCACTCGTCAAAGAATGCTGCCTCGCCGAAGTTTGTAATCCATGCGCCTACGGGAGAGAGAATCTGACCCAGAGCAAGGATACCGGCGAGAATGAGTTTCATAATTGCCATTTGTGTTGCCTCCTGTTAATTTATTTGCTGATATTTTATCACGCTTGCACCAAAACTGCAACAATAAAAAGGTACAAAATATAATATTGTATTTATGTAATGTGCTGTGGTATAATGCTGTAAAGCAAAAAAGAGGTGTTTTTATGAATTACCGTACCGATAAATACGGCAACAAGCTTTCTGCGCTCGGCTTCGGCTGTATGCGCTTTCAGAAAAAGCTCGGCAGAATCGAGCTTGAGAAGGCAGAGGAGCAGATACTTACCGCAATCGAAAACGGCGTAAACTATTTTGATACCGCTTTTATATATCCGGGCAGTGAATCCGCATTGGGCGAGATACTGCAGAAAAACAATCTGCGCGACAAGGTCTATATTGCAACAAAACTGCCTGCGCAGATGATGCTCACGCTCTCAGCGCTCGATAAGCTGTTTGCCGAGCAGCTCAAGCGTCTGCGCACCGACCGCATTGACTACTACTTTTTCCATATGCTTGCCAGTATGGATGCGTGGGAAAGGCTCAAGGGTATGGGCATTGAAAAGTGGATTGAGGAGAAGAAGGCGAGCGGCGCAATCGGTCAGGTCGGTTTTTCTTACCACGGCGATACAGACGGCTACTGCAGAATGATTGATGCTTATGACTGGGACTTCAGCATGATTCAGTATAACTATATGGATGAGCACACTCAGGCAGGCAGACGCGGTCTTGAGTATGCGCACAAAAAAGGCATTACGGTTATGATAATGGAGCCGCTCAGGGGCGGCAAGCTCGTAAACGATTTGCCTGAGGAAGCCAAAAATATATTTGAGTCTTACCCCGTAAAATATACACCTGCGCAGTGGGCATTCCGCTGGCTGTGGAATCAGCCCGAGGTTACCGTTGTGCTGTCGGGTATGAATTCGCAGGAGATGGTGCTTGATAATATAAAAACTGCCTGCGATGCAAACGTCGGTGACCTGACGCAGGAGGATGAGGAGATGCTCCGAAGTGTCGGCAAGGCAATCAACGCGAGTATGAAGGTTGGCTGTACGGGTTGCGGCTACTGTATGCCGTGCCCCAAGGGTATTGATATACGCTCTGTTTTCGGTATGTACAATACCTACTATGCCGGCAAAAAGCACAAGGCAAAGAGCGAATACCTTAAAGCAACTCTCAAGGATAAAACAAGTGCCCCTGCAAGCGATTGTATCGGTTGCGG
>JAFOBC010000211.1 GCA_017382015.1 Clostridia bacterium | reverse complement strand
GTTGAGGTGGATTTCAACCTCAAACATCTTATCGTGTGCCGGTCCGCTTTCACCGGAAAGGACATACTCAAGTCTCTCTTCGGGGTTGCGCTGAATTATCTCCTGCAGGATTGTCTTGTAATCCTTGAAGGCGGATGCTCCCGTTTGCTTCTCGCTGTCTTTGACAAAGCGGAGAACAAACTCCCTTGCGCTGTCCATTCCGCCATCAAGATAGATTGCGGCAATAACAGCCTCAAACGCATCAGATACAATTGACGGACGCTCTCTGCCGCCGGTGTTAAGTTCACCCTTGCCGAGCATTATAAACGAGCCAAGGTCAATCTGCTTAGCAAAACTGAAAAGCGACTTTTCGCATACGGTTGCCGCACGGAGCTTTGTCAATTCACCTTCGGGCATATTTTTATGATGGCTGAAGAAATACTCCGCAGTAATCATACCGAGCACCGAATCGCCAAGAAACTCGAGTCGCTCGTTGAAAGAGCCGCCGCATTCATTGGCAAAAGACGAATGTGTCAGTGCGGTTGCAAGTAATTCTTTATTTTTAAAACTGTAGTTAATCTTCTGCTCAAAAGCAATAATATCAGGTTTCAAGAGCTTCACTCTCCGATATTCTCAGTAATCTGACCGATTACGTTTTTATTCACACAGCCGACAGCCTGACGGATTGCATTCTTGAATGCCCTCGCATCGGATGAGCCGTGAGCCTTTATAACAGGCTGTCTGACACCAAGCAGCACGGCACCGCCATACTCCTTGTAATCCATACTTGATTTAAAATCATCCATACCCTTCTTTACACCGAGGTATGAAATCATTGATATAATATTTTTCTTGAAAACGCCTTTGATACGCTTTGAAAGTGCACCTGCAACACCCTCATACATCTTGAGTATTACGTTGCCCGTAAAGCCGTCGGCAACGATAACGTCGCCAGCACCGTAAGCAATATCACGCACCTCTGCGTTGCCGATAAAGTTGAGGTTGCTGTCCTTGAGCATCTCATAGGTATCGAGCTGAAGCTGAGTGCCCTTGTTCGGTTCAACACCGATGTTAGCAATACCGACCTGCGGATTTTCAACGCCGATGATATTCTTCATATAAATCGAACCCATTGATGCAAACTGGCAAAGATGCTCGGGCTTGCACTCAACGTTAGCGCCGCAGTCAAGAAGCATAAACGGACCCTTCTGCGAAGGCATAATGCTTGCGATTGCCGCACGCTTTACACCCTTGATGCGCTTGACGATGAACGTCGCACCGACAACGATAGCGCCTGTGCTGCCTGCCGAAACAAAAGCATCGCCCTTGCCTTCAACCAGTGCGTTCATACCGACTGCAAGTGAAGTGTCGGCATGCTCTTTCATAACAGACCTCGGGTCATACTCCATTTCAAAAATCTTGTCTGCCTGAAGAATTTCCATTCCGCTTATGTTGACGGAATTTTCTTCGGCACATTTTCTGATTTTTGCTTCATCGCCGACGAGCAGAATATCAACACCAAGCTCTTCAACGGCAAGGCGACTGCCTTTAAGTATTTCAAGCGGCGCGTTATCGCCGCCGAAAGCATCGACAATAATTTTCATTTTTCATTCACTCTTTTCAGTTGGTTTCAAGGTCTTCAAGACCTCTTTGAGCAAGAGCCGCATAACGCTCACGCTTATCCCTTAT
>JAFOBC010000210.1 GCA_017382015.1 Clostridia bacterium | reverse complement strand
CGCGCCAAAATAACCGATACGCTTTCGTTCACGCCCGACAAGGCAGTATTTCTTTAAAATGTGAATTTCAAGCACAATAACGCATAAAAACCCACAGATATGCATCAGCATTATCTGTGAGTTTTTTCGTTTATGAACACTCTGAAAAGCGGCAGGCATGACATAAAAAACTTTTTATATGCCTTACAATAATCCTCGCTGAGCTGTGTTCTTTTGCATCCCCCACCCCTGCAGATGGGATAGAGCTTGCACACCTTACACCTTTCGGGTATAACAAGGCTTTCTTTAATGAAATCCACAGCAATTTGGCTATTCTCCATCTGCGTGAAATCCGTTTGGAGAATGTTGCCGAGCAGGTATTCATCCATGCAATAAAAATCGCAGGGATAAATATTGCCGTTTGCTTCACTTACAAACTGGTGCGAACAATGTCCTCTGATTCCGCACTGCTCCGTTGGTTGACCGAGATAAAGCCGAACCCAATTATCAAACTGGCGTATGCTTACATACTGATGGCGCACATAGTCTTTTACATAGAGATTGAACAGCTTTATCAAAAAATCGGCATACTGATCTGCAGTCATATACAGCTCACTTTTTTCTGTCGAACCAAAGGGACGCAGGCAAGGAATAAACTGGAGATATCTGAAGCCGTGGAGACGGAAAAAGCTGTATATCCGCTCAATATTTTCCGCACAATATCCCGTTAAAACAGTAAGAATATTGAAATCAACTTTATGCTTCTCCAATAAACGTGCGGTATCCAGAATCGTATAGAATGAGTTTTCGCCGCCGGGCTTTTTACGGAATTTATTTGCTTCAATGTCGCCGTCAAGACTCAGCCCCACAAGAAATTTGTTTTTCTGCAAAAAGTCTGCCCATTTTTCATCAAGAACCGTTCCGTTAGTCTGCATACTGTAAAAAACAGGGCTGTTCTTTATGTTCAGCTTATTTACTGTATCAACAAAATCCGTAAAATACTCGAGCCCTGCAAGCGTAGGCTCACCACCCTGAAAAGCGAAAGCAATACTCTCACCGGCGGCATATTTCAAAGCCTTCTCAATAAGCACGCGTGAAGTATCTTTTTGCATAACACCAAAGCCAAGATGCTCGCGGTGCTCGGAAACATCACGGTAAAAGCAGTATTCGCACGAAAGATTGCAGAGCGATGATGCAGGTTTAATCATCAATGAAAGTGGCGGCATATTACGATATCACACCTCGTCTGTTCTGTTTGAAATCATCCGCTATTTCGTGCAGCTTTGCTCTGAACTGATCGGATATTTCGGGATATACGGGAGTGCGGTTGTAGTTTTCCGCATAGTCATCGTTGAGTATGTGCAACCAGTTCTTGCGGTTTTTATCAAAGAACGCGGAGTTATCGTTCTGGATTTTTTCAAAATACTTAAATGAAATATAATCGCCGTTAAGTATATCGTAATTATAGTCGGGATAAAGTGCTTTTACTTCTGACGTCGGCACAGCATACTGAACAGCCTTTATCACCTCACGCTTCATATGAAGAATCGGATGCTCAGATGTGTGAATGACCTTATCGGTCTTTATCAGCTCAGCCATTGACACACCGTCAATAATACGGTCGGTAGGCATATAGTTTTGCTCTCCGCCGTTACCTGTTATACCGCAAAGCTCAACAAGCGTCGGATAAATGTCGACAAGTACGGCGCTGCTGTCCCTCTCGGTCTGCTTTTGGCCGAGTGCTCCGTTGTCATTATCCCAACGAATCATAAACGGAACCTTCTGTCCGCCTTCATATGCAAGATATTTACCGCCGCGCAAACCGCCGACAGAGCCTTCCAGAGCAGGGCCGTTATCGCTGGTGAAAACAATTATTGTATCGTCAAGAACACCTAATTCTTCCATCTTATCAAAGAGGATACCCAGGTAATAATCAAACTCCGTCACACAGTCAACGTATGTACCCATTCCGCTTGTTCCGTCAAAATCATCGCCTGCAAAAACAGGGCCGTGCGGCCAGGGTGAAGCATAATAAGCAAAGAATGGCTCGTCTTTTTCTGCCTTATCTGTAATCCAATCGGTGATTTCATCGTGAATCCACTTTGTGGCGGCGCTCTGGTCTTCAAGCTCATCTGTGCCGTGTGCAATCTGCCACTCGCCGTTTTCTTCTGTCACATGGTAGAAGGGCTTCATATCGTTCACATGGTGGCTGCCGTAGAAGTAATCAAAGCCCTGATTTGTCGGAAGATATTCACCGTAATCGCCAAGATGCCATTTTCCGAAGCAGCCTGTCGAATAACCTGCCGCCCGGAACACTTCTGCAACCGTAATCTCATCGCCAAGCATACCGTCGGCATTGTTGCCCATTTCGATAGAATTGAATATTCTTGTCTGGGCAAACGGAGAAAGCGTTGCAACCGTGGGATAAATTACGTTATCTGCATAGCCTCTGTACGGATATCTGCCCGTAAGTGCGGCAAAACGTGCAGGAGAGCAAACAGAATAAGCCGAATAGAAATTGGTGAAGTTAAGTCCGTTTTCGCCGATTGAATCGATATTAGGTGTATCATAAATCGCACCGTTGAGCGACACATCACCCCAGCCTAGGTCATCCATCATAACAACAAGCACGTTCGGCGAAGATTCGCCGTCTTTTTTATCAACACCGCTGAGATATTTGTCGTGACCTTCCCAAAGCCTTACGGTGTTGGGCTTTGAGCGCATATTCATTGTAAGCACATAAAGAACACTTGTGCCGAGAAGACAGATACACATAAGCGCACACAGCGCCGCTTTTATTCCGCTGCGTT
>JAFOBC010000209.1 GCA_017382015.1 Clostridia bacterium | reverse complement strand
GTAGATACACCCGACGAAGCAAACGCCAAGGCGATTGAGCTTATAGAGCAGGATAGCTATGACCTCATATGCGTATACAACGGCAATTATGACGGTGTGATGCACAAGGTAAGCCCAGAGGGTGAAGAAGCTATTGCCGCACTCAGGCACAACGCCGCCGCATTCCAATCGCTCGCTCAGGCTGTGCGCAGGTGCTGGAAAGACCACACCACCCTCATCGGCTTTGCACCCGACCACGGCTGCCACGAGGTTGACGGCGTTTCAGGCGGTCACGGCCTGATGATGCCTGAGGATATGAACATAATACATTTTTACGGAGTTATCTGATGAAGACGACAGATATTCTAATCATAGGCGGTGGCGCAAGCGGACTTGCCGCCGCGATTGAAGCGGCACGCACAGCGCCCGACAAATCGGTCACCGTGCTTGAGCATCTGCCCAAGGCAGGTAAAAAGATACTTGCAACTGGCAACGGCAGGTGCAACCTCGGCAACCTGAATGCCGCCACACATAAATATACAAATGCCAAATTTGCATTGCCCGTAATTGAGAAATTCGCTGTTGAAAGTCTTGTAGATTTTTTTGAATCAATGGGACTTTACACGCGGGCAGACAGCGAGGGCAGGCTCTACCCTATGAGCAACTCTGCCGCCAGTGTGCTTGATGCGCTCAGGTTTGAGTGCGACAAGCTCGGCATCAACATCATTTGCGAAGAAAAAGCCTCTCAAATAAAAAAATCCGACGGCGGATTCACCGTAAACGGCAATATTCAGACCAAAAAGCTGATTATAGCAACGGGCGGCAAATCATCCCCCTCGCAAGGCAGCGACGGCAGCGGTTATCCCCTGCTCAAGTCGCTCGGTCATACGCTCACTCAGCTCAGCCCTTCGCTTGTGCAGCTTAAGACAGACACAGCAAGCATTAAATCGCTCAAAGGTGTGCGCTCAAAGGCAAGGCTGACCCTTTCTACGGGAGGCAGCAGTGAAGGTGAGATTCTTTTCACCGATTACGGAGTTTCGGGCATTGCCGCAATGGATCTTAGCAGATTCATAAAGGCGGATAAAAAAGCTGTGCTTTCGATTGACCTTCTGCCCGATTTCACTCAGGACAAGGCAAAAGAAGTCATCATCCGCATTGCAAAGCACAACCCCGCAATCCCGGCAGAGGGTATGCTCGGCGGAATCATCCACAAGGCTATCGGCACGGCGGCAATCAAAACAGCGCTTGGCTTCTTGCCTAAAACCGCAGGCGAAATCAAACCGAAGCAGGCGGCAATAATCGCCGCAACGCTCAAGGATTTCCGTCTGAAGGTAACGGGCACAAAAAGCTATAACGATGCACAGGTAACGCGCGGCGGTGCTGACGTAAATGAGTTTGACAACGGCACGATGATGTCCAAAAAGGTAAAGAATCTCTATGCTTGCGGCGAGGTGCTCAACGTAGACGGTGCCTGCGGCGGATTCAACCTTGCGTGGGCATTTGCCTCAGGCAGACTTGCGGGCAAATCAGCCGCTCAATAAAAAAACAAAGAGTACATTTCCGAGCGGAAGTGTACTCTTTTTATATTCTTTTCATCAGTTTTAAATACTCGCCGTCTTTATCCGCACCGTCAAAAAGCACCTCGGTAAACCCGAATTTGCGATACAGATGAAGCGCATTAACATTGTCCTTATCAACACTGATTGTCATTTCGCTGTAGCCCATTTCTTTGGCTTTGTCTACAAGAAAGGAGAGTATCTCGCCGCCTATTCCGCGGTTGCGAAACTCTTTTTTCACAATCATTCTCGACACATATATTCTGCATCCTTCAACCGTATAATCGGGGTCACCTGCATCAAACACCAACGCACCCTCACCTATGAATTCGCCATTTATTTTGTATATAAAAACAAGTCTGTTGCCCGATTTTATCTCCTCAAGCCACTTATCGGCAAGCGGCTGAGCTTTCATATTCCAGATGTTCGAGCACTTGCCGTAATCCTCTGCCGCAAGCGGCTCAATGGTTACTGTTGAATTTTTATTAAATCTCATATTACACCAACTCACAAACGGAAACGCAACCTTAAGAATCTGATTTTTATGCTGCTTTTCGTTATAAAAATCACCTGACTTTTACCTTTACAAGCTACATAATAAACCTCTTTTATCAATCGGTCAACCGACAAAGCCAAAACTAAAAACAAAAATTGACAAAAGGTATTGATTTTTATTACATTTTGTGAGATAATGTCACCGTGAAATTCATTTACATGGAGCTGCTTGTATGATATTTCAGGAAAAATCATATTACAAAAAGCCATATATGTACACAGCTACGCTTGATAACGGTGTTTCGGTTGACGTTTATGCCGACGGCACGGCCAAGGGCGATGACGGCAACATCTACCGCCTTGTATCGCACCTCGATGATGAGGAGGACGTTGTCATAGATGGGTGGGAAATGACCAAAAACAATAAAAACCACCTTGACACAAACCGTCTAATTTAATATAATAGGTCACGGTTGCCGACTCATCAGCGCAACGCAAAACAGAACAACGGGGTGTAGCGCAGTTGGTAGCGCGCCTGGTTTGGGACCAGGATGCCGGGGGTTCGAGTCCCTTCACTCCGACCAAAAACCTTCTGACACCATAGGTGTCGGGAGGTTTTTCTTTTGCAATAAGGGACTCGAACCCGCGAGGGTCAAAGCGTAAGAAAACAGTTCGGCGAACTGTTTTCAGCTTTGAGTGGCAAGGCGGGTACCGAATGCGTAAGCATTGGGTCGCCGAGCCATAAGTATGCGTAGCATACGGTCGAGTCCCTTCACTCCGACCACCTAAGTACAACGGTTTTAATACAAGCCGTTGTACTTTTTTGTTTTTATGATATAATTGTGTGGTAATATTTTTTAACAAAGGGGAATAAATATGAAAAAACTTATTGCATTATTGTTAATCGTTATTATGTGTTTATCACTTGTTGCTTGTGGCAACAAAGCAGATAATGAAAGTGAAAACATTTCTAACGAAACAAACAGCACACAAATGAATAACGAAAAGTCTGAAACTGAAAATGCTATTGTTGGCACTTGGTCAACTGCTGATGGTGCTTCATCAGTCATTATTAACAGTGACCATACCGCTACATCCAATGATATAGGCGACATAGATGAATACAAGTGGAAGTATGATAGTGAACTTGAGACATATGTGTTTTTTAGCCCTCATAATAATCCTACGCTTTTTGGTGTTACTATTGAAAAAGAAAATGATGTTGACTACCTGCTTTTCTACGGCGCAAAATTGTATCGCAAATAAACTATAGCGAACCCACTTGTAAATAGAATAGTGGAATTTTGCTGTGAAACATTATATAAAAAGAATATAACTGAATATCACCTGATTTTTAAAGAAGACATTTCAGCAAATACAATTTATCGAATCAAAAAAGGTGAAGTAATGAGCACCAAGACACTCGATGCGCTCTGTTATGCACTTGATTGTAATGTTGAAGATATAATAAAATTTGTAAAAGAATGATGACCCAACATGGTATTTGTTGGGTCATTTTTGTTTGAACATCTTTTTGCAACCTGACTTGTTCATTTGCAACCCACCATCACGATTTGCAACCTGCAACATCGAAATGCAACCTACCCCGATTTTGTATCATAGGTGGAGTAGTTAGACAAGAACAGAGTAATCACTTTAGTGGTTGCTCTGTTTTTTACCTTCCTGCAACATAGACATTCGCTGTTATACTGATTGATAAACAGCCAGAATACCAACCGCAATACACATTATGTCCGGCTCTCGGTTTTTGCGGTTGAAAAGTTGGTGCGTATATGTTAAAATTACGTTAGACCTAACTTGCGAGGTGTTTTTATGGAAGAAAAAAAATTCGGATATCATCCCAACATTTCATATATTTTTATACCTCTGAATTTCGGCAACACAGATGATTTTCAGAAAGTTTGTGCCGAGCTCAACGCTTGCGATGCGTGGACACAGGAAAACAGCCAGCACAAATATATGCTCAGGTACGTATCAGACAAATTCAATTCATCAAATCCCGATCAATGCCGCTGTTTCCATTTCAGTCTGAACGATTCAGTCCGCAGCCGTGCAGGTATCGCAGAGGCGGACGAATGGTATTCTACCCGGCAGTATATCTGCCGCGAAAACCCTGCCGAAACTTTCCCCTTCCGTATACTGGGCACAGAACTTTTCTGCTTCGCCTCATCGGTATGCATAATGGCATTCAAAATCAGTTTCCGCAGCAACAATCCTCTTACTATTTCGGCTGCACAATTCTACCTGAAAAAAGTTTCTGCAGAAAAAATATGTGTAAATTCAGATAACGACTCCGTCGCCCAAGAGACAACGTTTCTCGATATGGCAAAAAAGCTTGTATCTTTCCCTGAAATCAGCGTTAATTTCAACTTTTTCTGTTTTTCAAATGACAATCGCGAGCGATCAAACATACTTACATATATCGAAGTCGAAAACAAAGAAAATTACAAGGAAGAACTCTTTTATCTACGCAGATGCTACAACGATGGATTTATTTATTTTGACGATGATGAGCTCAATAAAAAAGAAAATTACGCCCCTTCACCCGATACACATTGGGGCATAACATCTGAGGCAGCTGTCTGCCTTGCCTGCCCCGGCAAAGGAAGGGAAAAATTCATCAAAAGCGTTTTCTATAAAAACTTCAACACACAGTATCTTTTCACATATGTGTTGCTGCTTCATCAGAAATATGCGCTCTACACTTTCCTCAGCAAGTTGGGCAACAGCACGGATAACGACCTTGAAACCCTTGAAAAATATCAACATGAGCTTTATGAATTTGAAACCGACTTTGTATTTTCTTATATAACCGAAGTTCCGCAGTATCAGCATTTATATACCCGAATTTATGAAGCGTTTCATATTGACCGCATTTTTGAGGACGTAAACGAACCCATCAAAGCTCTTTCTGAAGTACGCCGCAACGACACGGAAAAAAGCCAAAAAAAGCGTGACGGGCGCATCAACACTCTGCTGGTTGTAATATCCGTTTTCAGCGTCTTATCAACGCTATCAGATTGTCACGATTACATAAGCAGTCTTTTAAGCAGCATTGCGCAAGCGTCAGTAATCTCTTTCGTTCAGTTCGCCCTTCTTGGATTTACGCTGGCCAGTATAATCTTTTTTGCCTGCAAGCTGGCAAAAAAAGAGTGAATTTTTTATAATATCTGATTAAATTTCCGAATAAAGTTCAAACATAGAGGTAATAAGATAATAGAGGAGCACAGAACAATATGAACAACAAATATCACTACATAGGCCTCTTTGTTTCACGCCGTGAGCTTCTGCGATACGCATCACTTATAAGCGAAGAAAGACTGGACAAAGTAATTGAACATCCACACGTAACGATGGCATATATGCCCCAAAATGCAAACGAATCACTTTTTGGACAAACGGCAGAAATTACTCTTACAGGCTACGCAAACAACGGAAAAAATGAAGGTTTTCAGGTTGAAGTTTCATCCGAATGCGATGAACTGAACGCAATGGCAAGCAAAGTCAGAGTGCCTCATATCACAATTTCCATCTGCAAAGACGGTGCAGCCGTTGACACGGGCTCTTTAAAATTCGAGCCCATCGATCCGATCAAAATCAGCGGCGTTTTCGGCGGCTTCACCAATCGCAAAGATGTAATAACAAATATTGATTAAAATTATGCCCCGGATGGTTTCAGTCTCTGTCTTTTTGCCGGGAGGGACTCAAACCAAAAATCAAGTTCAGCCTTCAGGTTAACAATATTCTGAAATTCGTGTGTAATATTATTGTACAAACGAAGGTGCGTGAACATTAATACAAATCAAATCGTTCCTATTCCGGAAGCTAATGAGAATTTTTCCCGCATTGCACTTATGGCAGAGCAAAACGGAGTTATTATTTCTAAAAACAATAAGCCCAAATACCGTCTTATAGATATCGAAAACGACACCTCTATCGAAATGACGGACAACGAAAAGATTGATTTCGTAGCGGCGCACACATTGGATATGCACTCATATCAAACCATACATTAGTTGATGGTAACAAACGAATCGGAATATTCGTACTACTCACGTTTCTTGAGGTGAACGGAATCAAAATCCGTCCCCCGAGGAAATTGTCCGCGTCGGATTGGCGGTTGCATACGGTGAGATGAAATATGAAGAGCTGCTTGAATGGGTCCTCGACAATAAATAGAATGGGTATATTCTCTTTTGTCTGCTGCAAAGCAGTCTTAGATATTTATAATCTGCCCGCTCAGCGTACAAGACTCTGCCGCATACAAAAAGATTATAAAAACTTCTATGTAAGCAACAGTATTTTCTGTTGCTTTTTGTTTTACATAGTGATACAATATCCGAAGCATTAAAAAGAGGTATGTTTATGAAGGTTATCAAATATTTTCCCGGAATTATTCTCTCGGCTCTGATTGCCGCTTTTGCTATGTGGCTTGAAAGTCTGCTGCCCATTCATTTAATCGGCTCTGCCGTTATCGCAATGTTTATCGGTATGATAATCAACCCTTTTATCAAATCGAAAAAGATTTTTGCAAGCGGTATCAAGTTCACATCCAAGAAGCTTCTGAAATTTGCCATTATCCTTCTCGGACTTTCGCTCAACATCACAACCGTTTTGCAGGTTGGCAAAATGTCGCTGACGGTTATGATTTTCACCCTGCTGACTTGTTTTGGCGGCGGATATTTCATCGGTAAAGCACTCAAGCTCAACTGGAAGCTCTCCAACCTTATTTCGGCAGGTACGGGAATTTGCGGCGGCTCGGCAATTGCCGCAATATCAACAACAATTGACGCTGATGACGATGACGTTGCTTATGCCATGTCCGCCACCTTCCTTTTTGATATGGCGATGATAATCCTTTTTCCGATTATGGGCAGAGCAATCGGTATGAGTGACGAAGCTTTCGGAATCTGGGCAGGTACGGCAGTTAATGACACCTCGTCCGTTGTTGCAACAGGCTACGCTTTTTCGGAGGCTGCCGGTGATTTTGCAACGATGGTTAAGCTCACAAGAACTCTTTCAATTATCCCGACGGTTATAACGTTTGCATTTATCCAACTGCACATCAAAAAGAAAGAAGCACAGAAAAACAGCGAAAACGCTGACGGATTGAAGGCAAACTTCAGCATCAAAAAAATCTTCCCCTGGTTTATACTCGGTTTTGTTGCCATGTCAATTGTGGCAAGCATTTTTGAAATTCCCGCCGAGATTGTTTCGGGCACAAAAACTGCAAGCAAATTCCTTATGGTCAGCGCCCTTGCGGCAATCGGCCTGAACACGTCATTCTCAAGCTTCAAAAAATCCGGCATACGCCCGATGATACACGGCTTTATCATTTCAGCGCTTGTTGTCATCGTTGCCCTGCTTGTTGAAATTGCAATCGGTATTGTGTAAAAGCTAAAAACATTTATCAACAAATTGTAAAAAGCTATTGCTTTTCAAAAATCAAAGTGCTACAATACGGAAAACTGAATAATTTATGGATGAAGTTTGCAGAAGAAGCAAATGCTGCCGAAGGAGTAACGCTCTCGGGCTTCCCGTGAGGGAAAAGGACTGCAAACAGACATAACTTTGGAGAAGCTCATTAAATTGAGTGCCGAAGGGGCAAGGCGAAAGCTAATCTCTCAGGCAAAAGGACAAAGTTTTAACTACCGCTGTGTAGCAGTATATGAATTTGTACTTTTGTCGGATTACGCCTTGTAATCCGACTTTTTTATTTTTACTGATTCGGAGGTAATTAAAATGGAACTGTTTTTTGAAAAAGTGACAGAGATAAACGACTCTGTCAACGGTGTTGTGTGGGGCACGTTCGGTCTGGCTCTGCTTATCGGCACGGGCATACTTATGACAGTTGTCACTAAGGTGTTCCAGATAACACACATCAAGCTCTGGTGGAAAAACACAATCGGCAGCCTTTTTTCTAAAAGTGTTATCGGCCATTCAAAAGAAAAAGGCTCGATCTCGCCTTTCCAAGCTCTTTGCACGGCGCTTGCCGCAACAGTAGGCACAGGTAACATTGCCGGCGTTGCAGCCGCTATATGCATAGGCGGCGCAGGTGCTGTTTTCTGGATGTGGGTTGCCGCATTTTTCGGAATGATGACCAACTTCTCAGAAAATGCCCTCGGTATTTATTACCGCCGACGCAATGCCAACGGCGAATGGTCAGGCGGCGCAATGTACTACCTGCGCGACGGACTTGGCAGCAAAAAAGGCGGCAAAACGATCGGTAACGTTCTCGCTGTTCTTTTCTGCATCTTTACAATGCTCGCTTCCTTCGGCATCGGCAGTATGGGTCAGGTAAACAAAATCGTTGCCAACGTTGCAACCGCTTTTGACGTACAGACTCTTTCATCTGTTGAGGTGCTTGGCGGCATTTCGTTCTACAATATTGTTCTCGGCGTTATCATTATGACTCTTGTTGCGCTCATAACACTCGGCGGCCTCAAGAGAATTGCAAGCGTTGCGGAAAAGATTGTTCCCTTTATGATTGTGCTTTTCATTGCAGGCAGCCTTATCATCATCGGCAAAAACTACGATATGATTCTTCCTGCGTTCAAAACAATTTTTGTCAACGCATTCAAGCCCGAGGCTTTTGTCGGCGGTACACTCGGTGCAGCTATAAGCGCTGCGATAACACAGGGCTTCAAGCGCGGTGTTTTCTCCAACGAAGCAGGTCTTGGTTCATCCGTTATGGTTCACTCAAACTCCAACGTCAAAGAGCCTGTAAAACAGGGTATGTGGGGCATCTTTGAGGTTTTTGCAGACACAATGATAGTTTGCACAATGACAGCCCTTGTTGTTCTCACTTCCGGCGTTTTTGATGCAAAGACAGGCGAAATCGCAGAAGGCCTTACAGACGCAACGCTTGTTGCAGGCGCATTCAACTCTGTATTCTCCTGGGGCAACATCGGTCAGAAGTTCGTTGCGATTGCAATGTTCCTATTTGCTTTTACAACTGTTCTCGGCTGGTCACACTACGGTTCAAAGGCATGGGAATATCTCTTCGGCGCAAAGAGCACAATCGTTTTCAAAATCATCCACGTTATCACAGTTATATTCGGTGCGGTTATGACATCTTCACTCGCCTGGGATATTTCCGACACGTTCAACGGACTGATGATGATTCCCAACCTTATCGGTGTTGTTGTTCTTTTCCCGCTTGTTATGAAAATTACCAAAAACTATATTGATCGCAAGGTAAAAAACAAAAACGTCAAGCCTGTAATTTCTTATGACCCCGAGATTCAGAAAGAGGCTGAAGCCAACCTTGACAACTGATAAAATTTTATAATCCAAAACCAAAAGCATAGCAATCACAATCTGATTGCTGTGCTTTTTTGCGATTAACCGCCTTTAAAGCCTTAAAACCATTCGTCAATATCACCAAAACCTTTCACCATTGGTTGTGCAATATCTCCTAATAGCCATCTTGACTTTAGCCCTAAAATACGTATAATTTACTCTCGGTAACAAAATATTTCCGCACTAATTTATCAAGAGGTACATATGCTCAATCCCATCACTTTACTCGGTCACATTTTAGGTTTTATTTCCGTCGCTTTGTTCTTTTACTCCTACCAGCGCACCCAGAAAAGCAAGATAATGATTATCCAGACTGTTGCAACTGCTTTAGGCTGTATACAGTATCTGCTTATCGGCGCTACTTCCGGTTTTGCATTAAACGTTGTGTGCATAATTCGCAACTTTGCATTCTACTACCGTGAAAAGAACAATAAAACAGATTTAGTAACACCCCTCCTTTTCGCAGCAGCTATGGCAGTTGTAAGCTGCTTCTCCTGGGAAGGTATTCACTCGCTGCTGATAACTCTCGGTCTTGTTGTAAACACAGTTTGTATGGGCATATTCGATGCCAAGAGCTTCCGCAAAACAATACTCATCTCATCATCACTTATCCTCGTTTACAATATTTTCGCTTTCTCATACAGCGGTATTTTGAGCGAATCAATTTCACTCATCTCGGTTGTTATCGGTATCATCCGCTACAGAAATACTCAGCCCAAGCCGATCAGCACAACCGCAACCGAAAAGCTTGCAGCTTAATAAAATCTGACAAAGACACAAAAGCAACAGTTTTACCTGTTGCTTTTTATTTTGCCTGTATGGTAAAATAAACCATAGACACCAAAATAAACAACAAGGAACTATTGCTATGCTTTTTGACAAAACGACAATATCGGGCATCACCGTAGCCAACAGAATAATCCGCAGCGCAACCCACGACGGTCTGGCTGATGACAACGGCGCACCCAGCGACAAGCTTATTAAAAAGTATGAGCAGCTTGCAATGGGCGAAGCAGGCTGTATCATAACAGGTTACGCCGCGGTAAGCCGCAACGGTGTTTCGCCCTACCCGAGGATGCTGAAAATTTTCGACGACAGCACAGTAGAAAAATACAAAGAACTGACTGACGCCGTACACGCACACAACACACCTATCGTATTGCAGATTGCTCATTGCGGCAGGCAGACCTCATCCAAAGCAATCGGAATGCAGAAGGTCGCGCCTTCAAACGTGTTCCACGCATTCTATCCCGACAAAGCAAAAGAGCTTACCGACGATGAAATACATTCAATCATTGACGATTTTGTTGCGGCGGCTGTAAGGGCAGAAAAGGCGGGCTTTGACGGTGTTCAGCTTCACGGCGGACACGGATATCTGCTGCACGATTTCCTCTCGCCCTACGGCAACAGAAGGCGTGACCGTTGGGGCAACAACCTTGAAAACAGATGCAGAATAGTTGAGCTGATTATAAAAGGAATTAAAGCCGCAACCAAACTGCCCGTTTGGATTAAAATAAGCGCAGAAGACAACCGAAAGAACGGTATGGATATAAAATCCGCTGCCCTGATATGCAAAAGACTCGAAGCCGCAGGATGCGATGCAATTGAGGTTTCGTGCGGTACTGTTCAGGACGGAATGAACACAATGCGAAGCAAACTGATGCCGATGGATGCAGTTTTTAAATACCGCGAGCCTTGTGCATCATTCCCGAAAGCGCTCAACAAAATCGCTCTGCCTATGGCAAACTTCGTTAATCCTTTAATCAAACAACCCTCTCCCCTTGAAAACTTCAACGTTGATAACGCAAAAACAATAAAGGACAGCGTTTCAATCCCCGTAATCGTTGTAGGTGGAATCCACAAGGTCAGCGATATGGAAAACATCATAAGCAGCGCGAGTGCGGATTTCGTTTCGATGTGCAGACCGTTCATATGCGAGCACGACCTTGTAAAAAGGCTGAAAAACGGACAAGAGCAGGCAAGGTGCATCATGTGCAACTATTGCGGACTCGTAATTGAAAAAGAACCTACAAGATGCCTGTACGGCAAAGTGAAATAAAGCAAAAGACAGCTAACTCACGTTAGCTGTCTTTTATTTTTATGCAGTTATGCCGGAGTAATTTCTATAACTTTCGTACCTTGCGATACATTTGCGTGCATTTATTGCAGGCCTGTTTGCTCTGGTGTGGAGGGTATGGAGCTTGCGTGCTTGCTTGATTGCAAGCTCGTTTTCCTTTTGCTTTTTACGCAAGGCCGACATCTGCTCTCTGAGCGCAGTTATGTTTTCGCAAGCTTCTTTTGCCTGTTTGATTTTTTGCTGAACCGCGGCAATTTCCATTGTAATATTATCAGACTCGGCAAACAGCTGAGCAAACACGCTGCTGTCAAAATTCTCAGCGCTTCTGTAATTCTTATTTGCCACAGTTTTTGCGGCAATTCTGAAATCTTTAACAGCGGCAATCATTCTGCGTCTGAATTCTTTTTGCTCAGGTGTATCTTTCGGCAAGGCTTTTATCTGCGACATTTCCTTTGCAATATCAGTACCGCCCACCGAAGAAATTATACGCTGTGAATACTCAAGCTCAAACCTGCCCTGAGGTGTATTGAAATAATTCAGCTCACCGAGTATGATTTTTGCAATTTCAATCTGCTCGTTATCCTCGCGGAGCTTTTTCTTTTCAGCCCGGCTCATACCGCTCAGCGGCTTTTGCGGTGCTCTGAGCGCATACGCTTTTGCGTTATTTACAACGGTATCGACCTCGCCCGTTTGCTCTGCGGTTGCTATACCGTTCATTGCGTCCTCAAAATACGCTCTTATTTTCAGCACGCTTACCATAGCCTTTTGCTTTGTTTCGGTCAAATCATAGAAGAACAGCGGTATTACATTCAGCGCCGCACCAACAACAGATGCCACGATAAGCACCGAGCACACCGACTGGAAAAGATTCGCATTATACAGCACATCGTAAACGTTATCGGCGCTGTAACCCATTGAAACCGCGGTTGATTCGTTAAGACCTGCTTTTTCGTAAATTGCAGGCAGAACCGAGGAGGTTGCCAGAGTTATAACTGAGCCAACAAGACCGATTGCAGAGAACATACCGTCAATACGCTCACCGCTGATATACTGCTGATAGTCCCTTATATCTGCGTTGAGGCTCGGGTTCATAAAGTGACCCAATGAGGTAAGCAGCTGATTGATGAATATAAACACGAGCATAATCCATATTACACTGCCTCCGCTCATCTTCACCACGGGAAGCATAAGCGCAATAAAGACAATATTCATAAGGTTGCTGAGTACGAGCACACGTTTTTTGCCAAAGCGCCTGATTAAGAACGGAGCAAAAAGATTGGGCCACAGCGAAGCATTGCCTGCAATTGCGGTTATAATCGCATACTGGTTTGCTGAGCAGGCCGCCTGATAGTTATACATCCACTCCATAATTTTGGCAAATGATCCTTCAAGGAAGCCTATCCAGCCTGCAAGGGAAATAATCCAGAAATATTTATTTCTTGCAACGGCACGGAATGCATCAACAAAGCTCATACCTACAACGTGGTTTTTCGGCTGAACGATTCGCTCCTGCGTGTTGACGTAAATGATAAGCGAAATCAGGAAACCCACAACAAGCATAGGCGGATAAAGCACCCTGTAAACACGCATATCATAAAGCGTATTGTCGCCCGTTATAAGCTTTGCAGCTATCGGCAAAAATATGCCTGCAATGGATGGGGATATGTTTTCGATAACCGATTTTACGGCATACACATCCGTTCTTTCAATCGTGTTGGGTGAGAGCACGTTGATGATACTGTCATTTGCATCCAGCAGAAAATTATAAAAGAACTGAAAACCGATATTAAAAAGCAGAACGGTAAGGCATTTTACGGGCATACTCATAATCTCATAGGGTGCCCATATAAAGCCGATACCAAGAAGCACGGTAGGCAAACCCATCGTAAGAATATACGGGCGGTACTTACCCTTCAGACTCCTTGAGCTGTCAATCATCTTTGCCCTTAGGCCTGTGAGAGGGAAACCTGTAACAACACTTATTATGTAGATGAAATAAATTGAGGTTGGCGGAATGCCGATTGTGTTACCGATAAGACTGTTGCCGATGCTTAAAATCATCGTGCTGACACAGTAAACTATAAACTTGACGCCTATGCCGCCTACCGCCAGAGATGCTATTTCTTTAAACGGAATAAACCTGCCCTGCGGCGCAACCTTCCAATAATTCTTTAATGATGAAAAAACATCCGCAATTTTAGTTTTCATTTTATCACCACTGTCGTAACGGAACGGGGTGTAAGCTCAATACAATCCGTTCCGACTGTACTTTCTTCAAGATTGTTGTCTTTATCGGTTACCGCAATCAAAACTTCTCTTTCTTCCGGCAACGAAAACTGCTTGCTTTCCTCCGAATTATTCACGAGCACAAGCACAGTTTCTTCGTCTGTTTTAAATGCTGTAACAAGCACCTGCGCATCATCCGTTGCGGCCTCAATTCTCTTGGCGCCCGGTTTGATATAGCAGGAGTAATTGCCCGTAACGTAATACCTTTTGGTCATCTCAAAGGTTTTATCCTCAAGGTTTATGTAAATCAGACCGTCGCAATAATCGACCTCGGATACCGCTATCCAATGCTGCCAGGAAACAGCATTGAGCAGAGTAAAATCCTCATACATAGTTGTTGCGGTAACCAGCGCAGAATCCATACCGTAATCCCTGCCGCCCTGCATATGAGTCCATTCGCTCATAATAACGGGCACTTCAGGATAATGCTTATCCATAAACGTTCTGAAACGTTTTACAAACCCGAGCCTGTCATTGAGGAAAGGAATTGTTATCGGCAGCGGCAAAGGCAGGCAGTAAGAGTGGACGTCAACACCGTCAAGATACTTCCTTACGTTTTTATCTTTAAGGAGCTGACGGGTGTATGATTTATTAAACCACCTAAGGTCACCCGATTCCGCACCCGAAAGCCTCAGCGAGCTGAGATTTTTTCTTTTGTCGAGTTCACTTGCAAAAGCCTTAAAAACCTTCCTGACACTGCGTGGGCGGTAAAAACAGCCCTCCTGACCGCCGTTCCACACCCAGATAGGCTCATTCACAGGAGAAAGATATTTTACGGGAATACCCTCGCCCATAAAATGCTCAACTACGTCAAAACAGTAGTCTGCAAATGCTTTATAATTTTTGCGGCTTATGTTCTCATGAAAAAGCTGACGCTTTTTATTGTGAGCAAGCCCGTTCTTTGTAAGACTCTCAAGCGGAGAGTTAACAAAGAATACCACTTCGTCTGCTCCGTTCTCAACGCATTTTCTGAGCATATAAACTGCGTTTTTATCTCGGCTCCAATCATACTCGCCTTCCGAAACCGCAAAGCACTCTGTTGCTCTTGCGGGCTGGCTGTACACACCCTTGCCTGAATGCTTTGAGCCTGCACCGATATTGTAGCGGTAAACGCCAAGACCGATGCCTGTCTCTTTATTATACAGAAGCTCAGCGATTCTGTCGCGCACAGGCTTGCCCGAAATCGGATCGGGATAATCCCAACCGCCGACTATCTGCGCCCACCACGCCCCGCTGGCACCAATACTTTTAAATGTCTGGTATTCTTTTTCAGGACAAATTTGCACCTTCATAATAGCCGCCTCACTTAGTATTACTATCATTACTATTATCTAAAATATAATATAATCCTATAATTTTTTCAACCTTTATTTTTCTTTTTTGAAATTAGTGTTCAGGTTATTCTGCTGCATAAAACAGCGTTATAAAAATTGCTCTTGTCGGTATTGACTTTTAAAAAAGTTTATGCTACTGTTTAAACGAAATTAAACGTAGCTAGCAAAGCTTACTTCTTCCGGAGATTCAGAATAGTTTTGCAATTCACGTTTGGTTTCTTTTTTTATCCTCATTTATCTTTTTACTGAAGGCAGGTAAATATATGGATAACATTATATTTCAGGAATTCTTGTTCACAAAAGGTGTTCTGGTAAGCTCCAAACCGAGCGAAAACGCCTTTGAAGTTATTTTCACGCTGGCAAATAAATTTGATATACGCATCACCGAAGGGCACGAATATGCAGATGAAGCCATAATTAATTTTGCATCGGATATGCTCGGCGAAGACGTTCCCGAACCGTTTTACAGAGGTTTTCCTGCTTCAGTAAAAGAGCTTTCGCCGGACGTTCTTCTTTTCGATCAGCTTTTAAGCTACGTCATTACTTACGGTTTCGGTAACTTTACCGAAGCACAGCATTCTTATTTTGAATCTGCTTTTGACAAAATTGCATTCAAAGAAGATACGCAGCCCAAGAATTTTGTTATCGTCACCGAAGAGAAAGCTGTTGAGCTGCTCAAGGATTACGTTGAGGATATGCTCAGCGGCAGCCGCCCCCTGAGCGACACTCAGTACAACGTAGTTTTAAAATACATAACAGAATACAATTACAAGGTATCCGACTGCGCAAGCAAGAATACTGCAATCAAGCTTTTGCTCCACAGCCGAAATATGGATTTCGCAAAGTTCCTCTTCCTCTCCGACGTGCTCAAGCTGGTTGAAGAAATGATCGGATATTGTTACACTTCCTATTCCACTATATACAGTTGGCCGATTATCACATATAACCTCAACCTGAAAAAGATAAATTTACGCAACCGTGACCGCAAGTTTATTGCCGCCGTCATCGACGAAATTTTTGCAAACGGGTACTGCAACGTAAGAGAATGTTTCGAAAAGAAAGCTCTCTGGTGCGGTTTGCTCCACCATATTCATTACAAGCCGAAGACTGACGAAGCCAAGGAATTTGTCGCCCTTATGCGCGGCAAAGAAAACCGCTCCGTATACTCAGAGTTTGAGCGCAAAATGAACGCCAAAGAAATCAGAGCCGCGGCAGAATGCCTTCGCAAAGGCAAAGGCTCGGGCGCATTGCTAAGAAACCTCAACTATATCCTCAGCAGATGCGAAAGCGAAGAGGATATTGAGTATATAGTAAACTCGATTGAAACCACCAACGCAATTATACTCATACAGCTTATTCTGCAGTACGCCGATTACAGCGCAGACAAAGCACGCACTTTCGTTTTCACGCAATATAATATGACAAAAATCCACACCGAAAAACCGTGGGAGCAGGCAAAGAGGAAATCCGCTCTCTCACCCGCTACAGTTGAGATGATTCAGAGCAAAATGCTTGAAAAGCTAAAAGCTTTGCTGGCAAACAAGCTCGGCAAGGTATACATCTCTCCCGCGATGTACAGCATTGCACTTCCCCTCCAGGAAAACACATCCAATGGCGGCTACGGCATTCTGCCCAAAGGTTCGAGACTACATATAGAAGAAGGCAAAAAAATCCGCGCATTCACCTATTGGGAAAAGGTTAACGACATAGACCTGAGCGTTATCGGCTTAAATGAAAACGGAGAACCAACCGAATTTTCTTGGAGAACAATGAGCGCAAACCAATCTCAAGCGCTCACCTTCTCAGGTGACCAGACCTCCGGATATAACGGCGGCTCCGAATATTTTGACGTTGACGTTGAGCTGTTCAAAAAGAACAATCCCAAAATCAAGTACCTTGTATTCTGTAATAATGTATATTACGGTGATAACTTTAACCAGTTCTACTGCAAAGCAGGCTATATGCTCCGCGATATAAACGACACGGGCGAGGTATTCGAACCCAAGACCGTCGCATCGTCCTTCACTATAGACTGCGAAAGCACGTTCGCCTATCTGTTCGGCATTGACCTGGAAACAAACGATTTTGTATGGCTTAATCTCTCACGCAACGGAAAACAACGTATAGCAGGCTGTTCCTCTATGGCATTTATATCCAGATACTTCAAGGCAACCTCTGTGCTGAACGTGGGCAAGCTGTTCGAGATGCTTGCAACTCAGCTCACAGACTCACCCGAGGAAGCAGACGTTGCGGTAACCGACGAAGAGATTGCCGTAAGCGAAGGCACAGAAATAATCAGATCGTACAACTTTGAGAAGATTAACGCCCTGCTCGGCTGAGAAAATCAAATTTATGAAGAAGATAATTATTTTAGGCTGTCCCGGTTCGGGCAAAACAACCTTTGCCGAAAAACTTAACAAACGCACGGGGCTACCGCTGTATTACCTCGATGCCATATGGCACAAGCCCGATAAAACTCACATTCCGCGCGAAGAATTCGACAGCAGAATCCGTGAAATATTCAGCACCGACAGCTGGATTATCGACGGCAACTACTCGCGCACAATTGAGATGCGGCTCAAGGAATGCGACACTGTATTCCTGTTTGATTTGCCAACCGAGGTGTGCCTGCAGGGTGCAACCGAAAGGATAGGCAAGGGGCGCTACGATATGCCGTGGATTGAGCAAGAGTTAGACCCCGAATTCGAAGCCTTTATACGCGGATTTCCCGAAACAACATTGCCGACAATATACGAACTGCTTGAAAAACACAAAGCAGGCAAGCAGATTGTAATATTCAAAAGCAGAGCAGAAGCTGACGAATTTCTGACAAAAACCGTTTAATCCCTCAACAAAAAAGTCCTCTGACCAACATCAGAGGGCTTTTAATTTATACTGTGTATTTATTTAAGGCTTTTGCCGTCAGAGAATGCGTTGCCGACCTTTTCGCCGAGGGTGATATAGCTGTGATGTACGGGGTCAAAAGTGATTACGCCAAGCTTTGACGGGTCAATTTCCCCGTCATCACCGAGCACGGATTCATCAGCGCTGACGTTGACTATCTCGCCGATACACACACCATCCTCATTAAACTTGATAAGCCTGCACTCAACGCTCATAGGCAGTTCATTGATAACGGGGGCATTCACAAAATCGGACTTAACGGTTGTGAAGCCTGCCTTTGCCATTTTATCAGGCTCGCTGTTGCCCGAAACCACACCGACGTAATCCGCCTGCACAACGTGCTTTGCATCCGCAATGCTGACTGTGAAAGCACCGCTGAGCTTAATGTTTTTAGTCGTCTTGTGAGAATGTGCAAGACAAACCATAATCTGCTTCTCTTCATATATTCCGCCCCACGCCGCATTCATACAGTTGGGGTTACCGTTTTCATCATATGCCGCAACAATAAAAACAGGCATAGGATAAACACTTGTCATCGCTCCGAAATTTTTACGCATTATATGTGCCTCCGTTTATTTTATCTCTTGTCATTTTCGTTTTATTCATTCGGTGTAAAGTACAAAGCGTATTCACCTAAGTTAATCGGCAATGTCGGAACTTCTGAGCCGCTGTAATATTTGGTAGGTGCAACTGTTGCATAGCCACTTATTCCGTCAACCGTAATTTCATAATCATAGCCTTTGGGAGTTTTCTGCATTACTTTGTATGTGCCGTTATAAGTTTTGCCGTTGGTTATATCTTCTATTATCAGTATTCCGTCTTTTGCTTTCAGCGTCATCTCAATTATTTTCGCTTCGGGGTGCACGTCATCCACACCGCCTACTGCAATAACAAACTCATAATCGCCTATATCATCATTGGTGGCAGACATAACAGCTTGCATTTTCCACTCGCAATCTTCTATTGC
>JAFOBC010000208.1 GCA_017382015.1 Clostridia bacterium | reverse complement strand
GGAGTTTTTTAATATATTACACCTTTTACAGTTGGTTTATCATATTGAGGTGTTCTGTATAAAGACGCTCAACGTCTGTGTTGACCATAAAGAGTCCGCCCTGAAGCGACATATGGTCGCCACGGTAAACAGGCATCACGTTCCATATGCCGGGGCTAACGTTATCCTTGTCAAAATCTTGTGAAGGTGCATCGGACGGTGCTTTGGCAGACACGGTGTTTACAAGTCCGTCGTTTTCGAGCCAGCTTTCGTCGACTGTGTATCCGCCGGTAGTTGTGCCCGTAATTATTCCGATTTCATCTGCACTGCTTCTGAAAATTATTTCCATTATTCCTTTATCTGCGGTGTATACACCGTTTTCATTACGGTTTGTTGCCGAGCAGGGGATTGAGAAATAATAAGTGTTTTCATCAGTAACCATTGTTTTATTCAGCGCAAGGGCATTATCGATAAACATATCGTAGGCGGCTGTGTCGGTGTTGTCGGGCATAGAGCTTTCAAGACCGTAAGACGTTGTGCCGTTATGCGGTGCGGCAAGCGCTGTCAATGAATAAATCCAATCTGACTTGCCGCCCGTAAAGAGCGGTGAAAGCTCATTTTCGGGTGTTGAGCTTATTTCTGCCTCGTCACCCTGCGCCATAAGCGTTGCAAAAAGGCGTATTGTTGCGCCGCCGAATGAATGACCTAGAAGGTTGATTTTGTTTTCGGAATCCCATTTTTCTATGAGCGCTTTGCCGCTGAAATCTTTGCCGTATCTCTCGTGACCGCATCTTTCGCTGTGGCTTTTTCCGTAATCAACAACCGTACCCGTAAGCTGTGCGTAAAGCTCACACGCTCTGTCCCAGGCACTTGCAGTACCCGAAACAGATGCGCCGTAGCAGGAATAGCCCTTGCTCTCGAGCTTTTCGAGCAGATTACCGCCGAACATACCCCAGTAGGGCATCAGTTTATATTGTGCATCGTACTCACCCCAACCCATAAGTCCGTGGACAAAAACGTAGGGATAGTTTGTGTTCCACATATCTTTGTCAGGGATTTCTGCCTTGCTAGGAAAAAGAAAGGAGAATATGCTCATAATTATTGCTAAAGGTAAAGAAATAATTTTTGCCATTTTGTTTTCTCCCGATTAATTATTGCTTTATTTACAGAATAAATCTGAATGCGTAGATAACTACATTAGTGATATTATTGAGAATAAATCTGATGAATGTGAAAATATACGGGAATTCAAATGTCCAGTCATCTAATGTATCGAATGTGCCGATAAGTGATGAATCGTATGTGATTTCGGGGTTTTTGAATGCCTTTGTTTCCATTTTCATAATGCAGAGATTCTTGCAGGCTTCACGAAGAGCATTGCCAAAGCCGACGGGGTCTTTTGCATAGGCAAGCTTTACGGCGGCATTGTGCTGAAGCACCTGAAGCGCCCACATACCGGTGAGAATAGTATCGTTGCCGTTATATACTGCAAGCACGGGGCTCATATAGCCGCTGCCGGTGAAGTTAGAAGAATAGTCTGAAACCACAAAGCCCTCGAAGCCCCATTCCTCACGGAGAAGTTCATTGAGAAGCGCTGAGCTTGAGCCGCACCACTTTGTGCCGATGCGATTGTAGGCAGACATAATGCCCTTGGGGTTAGCTTCTTTTACGGGGATTTCAAACGCCTTGAGGTAAATTTCGCGCATTGCCTGCTCATCGCACCAGGTGAAAATACCGTTTCTGTGAGACTCCTGGTCGTTGAGCGCAAAGTGCTTGATTGTTGTGACAAGGCTTTCGGAGTTAGCGCCCTTTATGATTTCGGCCGCCATAATACCCGAGATAATCGGGTCTTCAGAGAAGTATTCAAAGTTTCTGCCGCCTCTGGGGTTGCGGTGAATGTTTGCACCGGGTGCGTACCAGGTGTCAGTGCCCATATCAGCCGCTTCCTTACCTGCGCCCTTACCCATTTCGTAGGCAAGCTCAACGTTCCAGGTGCATCCGATTGCCGTTGCACACGGGTAAGCTGTGCCGCTGGCTGTATATACAAGACCGTTTCTGCCCTTTACGCTGGAGGGGCCGTCGTTATCCATCGTATGCGGAATCCCGAGCCTTTCGATGCCGTGGGTTTCGTAACCGCCGTTGATAACAAGCATGGTCATTTCATCAAGTGTAAGCTGGTCGAGGAATGCGTCCCAAAGGCTGTCATCTTTTGCAACATCCTGCAGGGTGATTGGCTTATCGTACTTAACGCCCATCTTCGGTGCTTCACCCTCGGTTGCAGGCTCAGGCACTTTATCAACGTCAATAAGGTAATCGTCAGCGTCGAGTATACGGAGAGTGGGATATGTACCGTCGACATCTGCTCTTGACATAATTTCATATCCGCTGTAAACGTCATCAAAAAGGTTTTCGATTTCTGTACCTGTTGCGGAATCTGTTTTGATTATCTTTGTTTCTTCAACTTCATAATCATAGCTTGCTATGTGATTTCTTACATCGTTTGCAACAATGATTTTGTATGTGCCCTCATCAAGTACCCAGGCTTCATTTGCTTTGTAATCGTAAGAAGCCATATCGTCCGTTTTGAACGTGATTGTAAGCGTTTCGCTTTCATCCGGCTCGAGAATATCTGTCTTTGCAAAACCGCCAAGGCAGATTGCACTCTTTTCAATGCCACCCTCGGTATATGGTGCGCTGTAATAGAGCTGCACAACCTCTTTGCCCGCCATATCGCCCGTGTTGGTGACCTTGACTTCTACAGTTATATTGTCGGCATCGAAATCGGTTGAAACAACCTGCTTTTCAAAGCTTGTGTATGAAAGACCGTATCCGAAGGGATACTGCACCTTATCTTTGGCAAAGGTTTCAAAATAGCGGTAGCCGACGTAAATGCCCTCATAATATTCTACATAATGCTCTCCGCCGTTGTATCCGTAGCTTCCGAAGCATTCGCTTGAGGGATGGTCGTCAATGCTGTATGCTATTGTGTCGGTGAGCTTGCCGGAGGGATTTACCTTGCCGTCGAGCATCTGCGGCACGGCTGTCATACCGAATTCACCCGGAATCCAGATTATTGCGGCTGCCTTGATGCTTTCGTATTCGTCAATCCAGCCCATTTCCATAACGTTGCCGATATTGAAAAGCACAACGACGTTTTCAAAAGCAGATGTAACTTTTTCTACCATCGCTTTTTCATCTGCAGAGAGGCTGAGTGTTTCTACCGTGTGGTCTGTGCCCTCGGCACTTGTGCGGCTGATAACGATTACCGCTGTATCAGAGAAAGCAACTGCGTTGGTGAGAAGCTCGTCTGTCAGATGTTTGGGGTCCATTTCTTCAAGCGTATTCTTTGCAAGAAGCACCTGAAGCAGGTTATTGATAACGGTGTTGTCCGTTTTGGGCAGTTCGTTGGAAAGGCAATGCTTTTCGTAAAGTGCGCGAAGCTCGGAGTTGTATTCAATACCCTCTGCTTCAAATGCTTCGTAAAGCGTAACGGGATCATCGGTTGTGATTGCGCCTGAGCCTGCACCGCCGAAAAACGGACAGACAGAGCCTGCACCGAAGATATTTACCTTTTTGTTTTCAAGAGGCAAAAAGTTATCTTCATTCTTGAGCAGTACTATGCCTTCGCTCTCAATCTGAATGGCTACTTCTTTTGTTTCGGCTATGATTGCGGGGTCAATATCGCCACTTGTTGCAAAAGCAACCATACCTGACATAAGAGTGAATACAAGAAAAACTGAAATAACCTTCAAAAACTTTCTCATTGCAACGTCTCCTTTAAATCTTATTGCCTACGGTGTAACCGTCGTAAACTGCGTTGGGGATTATGCCGCCGCCGTTTGAATCACCGATGTTGTAAATTTCTTTGACCTCCTCTTTCAGCGAATCATAAAGAGCGGTATCGGGTCTGTTGCCGATAGCCAGTACAACCGTATCGGCTTTGACGGAGTTTGTCTTGCCGTCTTTGGATTTATAAACAACTTCTGTAGCGGTGATTTTTTCAACCCTTGATTCGGGCAGAAGCTTAACACCGTTGCCTTTAAGGTGTCCGAGCAGAATTGTCTGTGCTGTTTTACCTGTGTTGCCTGCAAAGGTGTCGGTCATTTCGATTATTGTCACCTTTTTACCCTGCTTTGCAAGGAACTCTGCGGTTTCACAGCCGATTGAACCGCCGCCGATGACTGCAACGTTTCTACCGCTTGATGCACCGTTCAGTATATCAACAGCGTTTATTGCTCTCTCTGAGCCTTCGACGGGGAGCTTATTGTTTATAACACCCGTTGCGCAGACTACCGCATCGGGGTTGAGCGCAAGCACATCTTCTTTGGTGAGCTTTTTGCCCAGATGAACGTTTACCTTGTGAAGCTCAAGCTGTCTTTCAAGGTAAGGCTTCATCAGACCGAGGTGCTGCTTGAAAGGAGGCTTGCAGGCAAGGTTCATCTGTCCGCCTATTTCATCAGCTGAATCGTAGATATCAACCGTGTGTCCTCTCATAGCTGCAATTCTTGCCGCCTCCACACCTGCAACACCTGCGCCGATAACGACAACCTTTTTCTTGGTTTCGGCAGGGATGATATTATAATCGTTATCACCTCGCGCAAGTACGGCATTACCTGAGCATACTGCTCTTGCACCGTGCTGAAGCTGATGATCGACACAGTGTCCGCAACCGATGCAGGGGCGTATTTCGTCTTCTCTGTCTTCGTCAATAAGATTGACAAGGTCCGGCTGAGCAAGCAAGCCGTGACCGATGAAGATGAGGTCGCATTGACCTGATTTGAGCGCTTTTTCGGAAGCAACGGGGTTTTGTGCACGTCCGCCGCCGATAAGCGTAATTTTCTTACCGCCCGCGGTAACGGCAAGCCCCATTTTCATAACAAGGCAGAGTGCTACTGCCATACAGTCGGAGTATGCTGATTCGGGCTTCTGGTTTCTGCCTGCTTCGCCGGACCAGATACCTGCGAGCACTTCGATTGCATCAACGCCTGCTTCCTGGAATTTCTTGCAGTAGTAAAGTCCGTCAAGCATCGAAATGCCGCCGTCCTTGCCCATTTCAATTACGGAAAGCTTTACGATAACCGCAAAATCTTCACCGCAAAGCTCGCGGATTCGCTTGATTATGTTAAGGTGAAAGCGTACTCTGTTTTCTCTGCTGCCGCCATACTCATCGGTACGGATGTTGGCTGTTTTGGAGAGAAACTGCTGACCGAGATAGTAACCTACGGCGTGGATTTCAACGCCGTCGAAGCCTGCCTTCTTGGCACGCAGAGCCGCCTGAGCGTATTTTTCTTCGATAGCCTTTATTTCGTCAATTGTGAGCGCACGCGGTGTTTCGTTTGCAAGCCCCATCATATATGAATACGGCATTGCAACCGCACTCGGGCCTACGGGCTGATCGCCTATAATTTTTCGTCTTGCGCCTCTGCCTGTGTGTGAAAGCTGAAGGAAAGCTTTCGAGCCGCCTTCGTGAATTACGTTTGCAAGCTCGGTCATACCGGGTATGTATTTATCGTCGTCAATCACGAGCATACCGTTGGTGTTGAGACCAAGCGGTGAATCAACGCAGGTGACCTCAACGATAATTGCGCCTACGCCGCCCTTGGCTCTTTCGGAGTAATGGTTGAGCACAGCTTTGTTGACAAAGCCGTTTTCAGCCTGGCTCATTCCCATAGCCGCCATAACGGTTTTGTTGCGAAGCTCGACGCTGCCGATTTTGCCGGGGGATAAAAGATTAGGGTATTTCTTGTTCATACAAACACACCTTTAAGTTTTTTCTTATTTGTAATTATATTACAGTTGCTATGCGATTTCAACAATTTAACATATTGTTTACTTTTAGAAATTAAGCCTGAAGTATGAGTTTAGCTTTTACTTGAATATTTCAGCAGCAAACAGTATAATGTTCTTAACCGGAATCAGGGAGTTGATATTATGGCAAAGATTACAACCGTAAAGACGCACGCCAGCGGTATTGCTCTGGGCGGTATCGGTGCCGGTAGTGTAGAGCTTTTGCCTGACGGCGAGTTTCATTTCTGGCAGATAGCTAATCCGCCGAGAGTTACAAGGGTGTGCTTTGAAGATAAAGCAGATGACGGTGAGGGCAGTACGGGTGCGCTTGCTTTTTATGTGCGTGAAAAGAAAGGCGGCAATGCTCCCGTTGTGCGAAAGCTCGGTATGAAAACCGATGCTGATGATTTTTCATACAGAATGTTTGCGTGGAATAAGCCTGTAGAAAGAATTGATTTTGACGGCAGGTTTCCGATGTGCGACCTTGACTATACCGACAGTGCTCTTTCCTGCAAGCTGAGCCTTCGCGCGGTTTCTCCCTTTGTTCCTTTTAATTCCGATGTTTCATCCACTCCGGGCTTTTATATGGATTTTACTGCAGAAAACCCGAGTGATGAAGCTTTGGAAATCAGCCTTTTAGGTACGCTTGTGCCTGATTTTGCAAATAAGGATGAAGGTAACGTAAACTCACTCCATACTGCAGGTGACAGCGTTGCCGTACATATAGAGCCTGCAAGCAAATCAGACTGCCCTTGTTGCGGGGACGTATGCCTTTCCGTAAGCGGTGACGGCGATAAATCTTACATCGTTGCGGATTACTACCGCTTTATGAAAGAGTTTATAGCCGATTCAAGGCTTGGTGTAACGCAGGAATCCGTTCTGTTCGGGTTCAGACAAAATGGCAGCCTGCCCGATACGGATATCGGAACAAAACCCGAGCCTTTGCCCGAAGATTTGAGCTTGTTGAGTGACGCGGAGCTTGATGCACTGTGCGAGGAGTTCAGAAAGTATCCGTATGTCGCTTCAATCCTCAGCAGGATTTTATACTGCAAGCTCGACTTTCTGAGCTCAAGAGAGAATAAAATCTTCTTCCTTGATAACTGCTATAACCGCAATCAGAGAAGAGGCAAAGATTTCGGTGGCTGTGCCCTTTGCTCCAAGGTGACACTTAAGCCCGGTGAAAAGAAAAACATCCGCTTTATTCTCACCTGGAGTTTTCCGAATCTTACTGCAAAGGATGGCGAGGTGCTCGGCCATTACTATGAAAATCTTTATGAAGATTCTCTGTGCGCCAACAGATTTCTTACAGACGGCTATAACAGCATTTTTAAATCCGCCACATCTTTCGCTGAGCTTCTTTATGCAACCGATTTGCCGTCAATTTATCCTGATGCGTGGTCATCCAATCTTTCACAGTTGGTGAAATGTTCCGTTTATCATAAAAACGGAAACTTTGGTCTGTGGGAGGGTCTTGGCTACTGCGGACTGCACACAACCGATATAACTTATCACGCATCTTTTTCGCTTATAAGCCTTTTCCCCGATTTGCAGAAAAAGCAGATGAAAATGGGCGCTGAGTATCAGCGGGAGGATGGCAAAACACATCACTCTTTCAAGCCCGATATGAAATGCTCAGACAACGGCTATGACCGTGTTGATCTGAATATGCAGTTTGTTCTGATGGTGCTTCGCGATTATCTCTTTACGGGTGACAGGGGTTATCTTTTATCGCTCTGGGAGAATATAAAAAAAGCGATGGACTCGACGGGCTTGCTCGACACGGATAACGACTCTCTGCCCGATTACGGTACCAAGCGCAACACCTACGATGCCTGGAATTTTTCGGGCACACCCGTGTATATTGATGTGCTCTGGTTAGCGGCGCTTAAAGCGGCGGCATTCATTGCCGACAGGGTAGGCGACAAAGCACGCTTTGAGCAGTGGAGCAGCATTCTTGCGGGCGGCAAAAAGTCCCTTGAAGAAAAGCTGTGGAACGGCGAATATTATAACCTCTGGCGAAACAACGACGTAACCGACGAATCACTTATGACAGACCAGCTTGACGGTGAATGGTTCCTGCGAATGATTGGTCTTGACGGCAATCTGCCCGATCAGAGAGTGCGCTCGGTAATTGAGTTTATTTTCAAGCATAATTTTGACAGTGAGCAGGGACTTGTCAACGCTACCGTACCCGAAAACAGATGGACAAGTATCGATACATACAACAACTGCCAGACTATCGCTGTGTGGACAGGTATAGGCTACGCCTTCGCCGCGCTTTCACTTGCTGTGGGAGGAACGGAAATATCGGATACAGTAGTTGGTTCAATTCACAGCAATCAGTTCAGGTTCGGTCACTTCTGGGATCATTGGGAGTGCGGACACCACTATACCAGACCTATGTCGAGCTGGAGTACGCTTATAGCCGCATCAGGTCTTAGAATCGACTACGAAAACAAGAAGCTGAGCTTTAACCCGATTTGCAAAAACATCACTTTCCCCCTCGTCATACCCGATGTGCTTGCAAAAGTTACGTTCACCGACGGCAAACTCAGCATCGAATGTGTTCAGGGCGACCTCAGCGATTGGGAAGTAGCCGCAGAAGCTAACTAAACAAAACGAGGGAGACAACCGATTGCGATTGTCTCCATCGCTGTTTGTGCAGACGAATTTTTATGGGTTTACAATTTTCAAGTTATCTCGGTAGTTAATCAAGACACATAAACTCACTGCCTAAGTTTAATTGCGTTATTCTTTATGTATACTCGATACGGCTATTCAGGTTTCGGTGTTGCAAATGAGCTTGAAGATGCGCTTGATGATGCCGGTATCGACAGCTTTGATTTTGAGCTTATGGATGATGAGCGTACCGAAGTCTTCGCTGGCGTAGGGTATGATACAGATGACTTTTATTTTTAACCATATTAATTGTTGAAATAAGAATATTTAAATGATATTATTATTCTAGCATATTATATCTATGTAACAAAGATATGGTATAGGATATGTCAAAAAAGACAGAACTCCTGAAAGAGATTTGAAAAGCTGAAGGATCTTTATCTTTAAAGAGACGGTTTTGCTCTGCAATGCACCATAGCAGAAAACATTGTAGCAGTAATGCTTAAAGAGGATGTGGATGAAGATAGTATAAGATGTGCTTTAAATGACCAATAAAGTTGCAATGATATTTTCATATGCTATAATAAAAAAGACAATACTAAACAGCATTTGACAATCTTAGCCCAACCCAAAATGAATTTCTAAGGAAGTGTTCAAATGAAAAGGATATTCAAACAAATAGTTGCTGTTACGGTTTTTATTGCTCTTATTTTTACAGTTTTGCCGCCATTTACCATAAGCGCATATTCTTATTCGGTTGGCGATGTTATTGAACTCGGCACGTATCCGCAAACCTTAGTAACCGACCCATCAATAACAAATATCCTGAACCAAAAAACTACACCTTGGATTTCTTATAATTACTATACCGGAAACAACCGTGCCGGTACAATGGTAACAAGTGATTATATGAAATATAAGGATACTATGTATCTCGGTGAAAAATACCGCGGAGTTGTTTTCTCACAGTACCGTCCTGCAACCACATGGCATAAAAGTAATGCCGATAACTCGTATCAGGATGAAAACGGTTATATGTGCAACGAGGTTTATTGGTTCAAGTATGAACCGATACAGTGGATTGTACTCGATCCCGCCGAAGGTCTTCTTATATCTAAAAATATCCTTGATTCGCAGGCTTTTTCAGATTTATTTTATATGGACTCCGATGATTATTACGCATATAATGACTTCAACAAAACCACCAAAGCAATCAGCTATACCAAAAGTTCGTTGAGACAATGGCTGAAATATGATTTTGTAAATACAGCATTAACAGGCCCCGGCAACGATTGTGTCATTGCCAACAGCTATGTATATGAAGTTGATTCCAAAACATATTCAGATACTGTTTTTATAATCAAATCAACGGATGTTGTTAAACCCGAATATGGCTATAATTCTGACAAGGATGCTGCTGACCCAAACAGAATGGCATACGGAACAGATTACGCCAAAATACAAGGTCTTTATGTATCTGACGAAGCTCAATCAAGCGGTTACTCTATATGGAGGTTGCGTGACCATTACGTTAATTATTCTTATTGCACTTGCGCGGTAGACTGCGATGGTTCAACAATCATAACTGCTGATACAGAGGAAACATGTGTCGGTGTTCGTCCATGTATAAAAATTGACTTTGAAAAATATAATTCTGCTCCCGTAACAGATTATACGCAATCCCCTCAAGCACCCGAAACAACAGAATCACAAACCGAAGTTATCGTAGACAGCATAACCCATACTGATGAAACCACAAAAGAAAATCCGTTGATAAAAAGAGTTGCACAGTATTGCTATCCGTTCAGCTATGCGGATTTTCAGAAAGATACATACGATAATAAATGGAACCTGAACAACGTTTCAGAATACAATGAATTTGTTGACAGAAACAACAGCCTGCATATTTCGTGCAAGGAAAGATGCCAGCTTATGCGAGTTGCGGGCGGAATAGAAGGAATAAATCAAAACGAAGTATATTGTGCATGGAATTTCAAGGAGTATTTGTCAAAACCTGCTGTCCGTGCGGTAATGGGTCTTTCGGGATTGATTTTTAACGACGAAGCTGTTGGATATCTTGTCGGCGAATGGGCTGAAAAAGAAAAATATAAAGAAGCTTTGAGTTATTTCATAACCTGCACTAACGAAGAATTTAAAGAACTAATTTATATTAGTGATGTTCTTTCGCTTTTGCAAGAAATATCTCAGGTTACCGGAGACGTAGTTGCATCGAACAAGGTCAATGATTTGACGCGTAATCTTAGTGCCTGTATAACAAAAATGGAATTCAACAATATTTTATACAACTTCAGCTTTGAAAGTAACGGAATAACTGTACCAAAAGTGGATTATAAAAGCTCAACGCTTTCAAAAATTTTCGGAACAGCCGGTGATATAGTTGAGCTTATTGACGTCTCCTCTAAAGGTATCGCTAATTTGATGTCCGTTGCTTCCGAGGTTGAACTGTACGAATACTACCAGAGCTTCCTGAACGATATTGCAAACGATACCGCATTACCTTATGCAATGAGAACAGCTGCGCACGAGCTTAATCAGGATATCAGTGCTCAGTATGTTGATGCCATAGCCAAAATAGGACGGGATATCAACAAATTTGCTGCAAAGAAAGTAATTTCTCTTTCCGCGGAGAATATCGGTTCTGCCGCATTTTCAACTGCTCTCAGCAGTGTTCTCGCAGGTGTTGCTATTGGAAAAATTGTAGGTAATCTGTTTTTCGGTGTTAGTGATATTGTGCAAGCTTGCGCTTATATTGAGTGTTACGCTATTCTGGCAGAAAAATATTCAAAAACTGTTCTGGCAGATAAAGACCGCTTTAACAATAATGTAACCCTTGAAAATGCACTGAAATTCCGAGAGGATTATGAGCTGTTATTTAATCTTCGAAAGCTCGGAGAGGAACAATATCTCGCCATGTCCGGTAGTGATAGCTTATGGTTACCGATAATCAGAAACACTTTGAGGAATATGAGCGGTTATGAAGAAAAAAAAGAATATGTAAAATCGAACTTAGATATGTTGGAATCCTGCCGTTTTAATATGAATGACGATGCTGCAACCAGAATAATGGAACACAGGGAAATATACTACGAAACAATTGTTATCGGTTGCCCTGTCAACGTTATGGTATATGATATCAATGACAACCTTGTAGCAAAAACAGAAAACAATATAGTAGACGATTCGGTTAAAGATGATTCCGAATACCCTGTTTGCATTTATGTTGATAACGATATCAAAACAATAAAACTATCCGATTTATCCAATTACCGCATAGAAATAGTTGCGTTTGATTCGGGAACTATGACATACACCGCTACAAGCAAAAACATCAACGGTGATCCGATTAAAAAAACTAACTTTTATGATATTGCTATTTCTCCCGGAGATGTTTATACAATAAATCCCTTCTATTCATCTGAGGGAGATTTTCATGATCTGTACAAACGACCGAATGACTATGATATAGAATGGATCGCTCCTACAGAACAGTTTGACGAGAATAATATGAGCTCATCATATATCCGGATATCCTTGAGTGTTGGTGCCAATGGTGAAGTTGTAATGCCTAAAAATATATATCGCGGAGATTGTGTAACTTTTATTGCTGCAGGTAATGGAGCTGAATTTTCAGGATGGGAAGAAAACGACGCCTTAATTTCACAGAATAATATACTGACATTTATTGCAAGAGACCAAATTGAACTCTCTGCATTGTTCGACGAAGTTAACAATACAGATTATTCTGATGATTCGGATTCAGGGTGGAGTTTTTGGGAAATACAGCCGATAGCGAGAATTATATTAGTTGCAATAGCTGTTGCAGTTATAGCAGTTATTTCCGCCACCGTTGTAATTATTATTAAAGTCAAAAGAAAACCTCAAAGAAAGTAAAAACATTACTTTCCCCCTTGTCATACCCGATGTGCTTGCCAAAGTTACGTTCACCGACGGCAAACTCAGCATCGAATGTGTTCAGGGCGACCTCAGCGATTGGGAAGTAGCCGCAGAATAATATTTACAACAAAATATAACCGCTTTCAAAACATCAACCCCCGAAGCCGTTGCGATTTTCGGGGGTTATTTTTGCCTGAAAATAGCAACTCGAATTTTATGAAGTGTTGCAAGTTGTAGGGGTGTTGTGTTATATTTGAAAAAGAAATAGTAACAGGAGATAAAAATGGTTAGAGAATTGGTTCACGATACGATTTTGCTCAGCATAAAATCGGAGAAGGCGACAAAGGAAGATTTACAGACAGCGCAGGATTTGCTCGACACCCTCGTTGCTCACAAAGACGGCTGTGTCGGAATGGCGGCGAATATGATTGGCGTGCACAAGCGAATCATCGCGTTTGATAACTGCGGCACATATATGGTTATGTTCAACCCTGAGATTATAAAAAAAGCAGAGCCTTATGATACGGAGGAGGGCTGTCTTTCTTTGCTCGGAGGCCCTCGCAACTGCAAACGATATAAAACAATAAAGGTGCAATGGCAGACCGCTGAATTCCAGACCCGAATAAAAACTTTCACAGGTTTCCCTGCACAGATAATTCAGCACGAAGTTGATCATTGTGACGGGGTGTTGATATGACCTTACTGTTAATTGTTATTTACATAGCTTTTGTTTCGCTAGGGTTTCCCGATTCGCTTTTTGGCGTTACGTGGCCCGTTGTTCACGTTGAGTTTGGCTTGCCGGAGAGCTTCGGCTCGGTTTACAGCGTAGTTACAGCTGTCTCTACGGGCGGTATCGCATTTATTGCAGGCCCGCTCCTGCGTAAGTTCGGCACGGGCAAAGTAACCTTTTTCTCAACTCTGCTTACCTCTCTCGGTCTTATAGGTATCAGCTTTTCGCCGAATATTGTCGTGATGATGATTTGCACAATAATTATGGGTTACGGTGCAGGTGCGATTGATACGGGTCTTAATAACTTTGTTTCGCTCCACTATAAGGCGAAGCATATGAACTGGCTTCACTGCTGTTGGGGTCTTGGCGTTACGCTCAGCCCGATGATTATGTCCGCTTTCCTTGGCGGCGACAGCACGTGGCGCAACGGATACCGTGTTGTTGCGCTTATTCAGTTTGCGATTGCGCTTATTATCCTCGCAAGCCTTAAAAAATGGAATATACAGCCCAAGGGTGCTGCCAAAGCTGAAACTGCACAAAAGGAACTGCCCAAAAAATCGTTCTTCGATTTGCTGAAAGAAAAAGGAATGCTGACGAGCATACTCTCGCTCGGTCTTTACTGTGCAGGCGAATTTACAATAGGCACATGGGGTGCGACCTATGCTGTCAACGTGCTTGCCGTTTCGCCCGATGAAGCCGCTAAATGGATTTCGCTCTATTTTTGCGGAATTATGTTGAGCCGTATAGTTGCAGGCTTTTTGTCAGAAAAGCTCTCTGACAACACTCTCGTTAAGGGCGGTATGGCGCTTGCGATAGTCGGAATTATTGTGCTGCTCCTGCCGATAGGCAAAACAGCGCTTGCAGGTCTGCTTTTAATCGGTATGGGTTACGGCCCGGTGTTCCCGAGCGTACTGCACAGCGTGCCTGCAAGGTTCGGCGCAGATTACTCGGCAGATATAACGGGTTACCATATGAGCGGTGCTTACGGTGTAGGCTTTGCAATTCAGTTTGCTTTCGGCTACATCGCATCGGCAACAAGCTTTGCCATTATGCCGTTTGTGCTTATGGTATTCGGTTTCGGTGTAATCGGCGCAACGCTCGTTACGGTAAAAGCTCTCAAGAAGAAAAACATTTGATAAGGGGGTTTTGTTATGAAAACAAAATCCAATGTCGGAATAAAAATAATCTCAGTTATTCTCGGCGCGGTAATCGGCGGCTTTATGTGGCGCTGTCGCGGTGAGGGCGGTTTCGGCTCATCGTGGGGTCTTTACAGCGTAGGTCTTGTGCTAATGCTGTTCATTTACCACTTCTACGGCAACCGCAAGGGTATGAAGTATGAGATGATACCGCTCGGCGCGCTTATGCTGGGTCTTAGTGTTACGGGCTATGCAACTGTTATTGTGCAGCTTGCAGGTGTTGTGTGGAGCGATTTGCCTTATGGCGGTGAGCTTCTCGGCGGACTCGAGCCTGTGCTTGCGGGTGAATACGGCGACGTATATGCACCAATTGACCATGTCAGCGGTGCGGTGATAATCTTCCTTATGGCGTTCACGCTGATTCCGCTTTTTTCTTTCTTTGTCACGTCGCTGTTCTCGGGCAAAGAGTATAAAATCAAGCACTACATAATTGCTGTAGCGGTGTATATGCTGTCCTCGCTTTTGTTCAAGGCTACGGTTTCACATTTTATCCTTGAGCTTATCAATCCGGATCAGGTTGCCTATGCTATGCTTGGTCTTAAAGAATACGGACATGATTACGCAAGCCCGATGGCGGCTTATATGGGTCATTTCCTCGACAGAGGTTGGGCGCAGGATATTCCGTTTTTTGAGAATTACTATATGAGCATTGAGCACGTTTCCGATGCTCTTGCTGTTATTGCTCTTTCGGTTTATGCGCTTGTTTTCCGCAAGGATAAGTATACCGGCTTGGGTTCACTTCTTCTCAACCTGCTCACGGCGGTTCCGACAACCGCTTTCACCGCTTTTGTTTCCTACGGGTTCAATTCGGGCTTTTTCAAGGGCGTTGAGTTTTCCGAAACGTTCAAAAAGTTTGCAAATTGGGGCACGTGGGAATTTATCGTAGGCTTCTTTGTCGGTCTGTTTATTATGGCGTTCCTTGCCCTTACCGTTAAAATTCCGAATGAAGATAATGACAATTCACCGCTGTTTGAGAACAGGAAGCTCAGCTTCGGATTTAACTTCCTGCTGACGGTGTTTATCCTCGGCGTTACCCCCGGACGTGCAATCGGCATCCGCTTTGCGCGTATGCTTGTCGAGATGCAGCTGCTTGGTGACGATGAGCCTCTCGGCACGATTCTGACAGTTGTGCTGGCCGTAATCTTCGGCGTGTTTATGATTTTTGTTATGAAGCGCAACATCCTGCAAAAGGGAACAAATGCGTTTGATATGTCACCCGTGAAGTTTGCAAAAATCGCACTCCCTGCGTACCTCGGTATGTGCTTGGTTGTGTACTTCTTCCTCGATACGGTCGGTATCCGATACATATCGGTCGATATCACCGTGCCGATTATGCTCGTGGCTTCTGCTCTGATTGCGGCAGTTTATGTTCCGCTGAGGATTGCTGATAAGAAAAAATGATAAAGTGAAAATTATAAAAAAGAAGTCGGAACGGCTGAGTTTTTCGCCGTTTCGACTTCTTTTGTTTTTGTTTAGTTATAAGTTACGTTTGCGAATTTATCGCTTTCAAACATCAGCCAACTGTTTTTAGTTGAATTGAATCTGCCTGTTTTAACGTTTTCGATTGTTACGTTAACTGTGTTGGTTTCGTTTGCGGCGGAGATTTTGGATTTCATTGCTGCGTTGTATGTGATGTTTTTGAACACGACGTTATCTGCGGTGAAATTGTAGATAGGCACAGTATCCATATCGCCGATTTCTTCGGTGAATACCGTGCACAGTATGGCTCTGCCGTCATCGCGGAAAATCTCGATATTGTCAAACGTTATTCCGTCGATACTGCCGCCTGCAAGCTCAACCACAACTGCGAGTGAAGCAACGCGGTTATTGTTCCACGTAGCGTCGCGGCAGATAACGGCGCTGTCTTTGAATGTGATGTTGCGGATTGCTCTGTTTACCTCACCGTGGATGCCGTAGCATCTTGCTTTGCCGCCCCACGCTACGCAGTCTGTGAACGTGATGTTTTCGCTGGCTGACGGCTCAGGAGCACCGAGTGCCTTTACGTCAAACAGGTCGTCGCCGCTTCGTGCAAAACAGCGCTCAATCAATCCGCCCTGCGTGTTGCAGATTGCAAATGCGTCGGAATTCATTTTGTAGCCGAATATGTCAACGTCTTTGATTTTAATGTTTTGGCAGCGGTATGTGATGAATGACCACTCGGGTGAGTTGATAATCTTCATACCCTCGATTTCGACGTTATTGCACACCGTTAAAACAAGACCTCTGCGCTCTCTGCGGTCAAGTCTTGTGAGGTCGAGCACACCTCTGCCGACAAACTTGACGTTGTTGCAGTTGTAGAAGTTTACAAAAGGTCGCCTTGTCAGACCGATTGCGTTGTCTTCTGCCGCACCCTGTTCAACGTATTTGTTTTCATCCTCCCGGCTTCTGATATCGTATGCGTGCTGTGCGAGCACGTAAGCGCCCTGCCTGAGGTAAACAACAAAGTTTTCTTCGCCCTCAAAGTGTGCGTAAGGAGTTTCTACAAGCACGCCATCAACAACGAATACGTTTTCTTCGCCGTACTGCTCCTTGTATGCGGCAATTTCAGCTTCTTCGTCAACGCGCTCTCTTACAAAAACCGTGTAAGCGCAAGCCTGAGATGCCGAATTAAAGAGGAAGGTGTATATGCCGAAATCACTGATGCTTGCCGTCATAACGCCGTCGGAGCACTTGGCTTTTATTCCGAGTTTTTCGGGCAGACATATTGCGTCTTTGATTCTGAAATCTGCCGAGGTCAGTTCAATGTTGAATGAAAAATCATCATCCTCGTCAAAGTACACTTCGGAGAATGAGTGCAGTTCACCGTACTGTGTCTCGCCGAGGAAAACGGTTGTAGCATAAACGGGGATATCCTTGTCGCCGATTTCGGCTGTATAGTAGGGCGAAATGAAAATGCCGTTTATATCGTCGTAGCCTTTGCAGCCTTCGTAAGCCTCAGGCTCGGAATCGGCACGCGATTTCAGCTCTTCTGCCGTCAAGCCCCACTCTTCGAGTGTTTTGACTGCTTCTTTGGGGTATTCAAGCACGTCGAAATCGAGATTCTCGCTGGGCGGCACAATGACAGCAGGGGAGAATGCCGACGAGAATGTTATTGTAAGGGAGATGAACATTTTGAATAAAAATCTGAACAATCCGAGCATAGTTTAATCTCCTTGATATGTCTGTGTTAACGTGTTTATTATATAGGTAAGATTCAATTTTTTCAAGATGCTTTACCTCTTGATTTTTTTATTATATACAATATAATATACACATTACGTTTGTATGGAGTGTTGTATGAAAAAACTTGGTTACAAGGGTACGGTTATAAGCTGTTATATCGGCTATGTTTCTCAGTCGATAGTCAACAACTTTTCGCCCCTGCTTTTTGTTATGTTCGGCACAAGCTTTAATATCAGCCTCACACAGCTCAGCCTTATGATTGCCGTAAACTTCGGCGTTCAGCTGCTGACGGATTTTGTAGCGGCACGTTTTGTAGACAGGGTAGGCTACAGGCCCTTTGTTGTTGCGGCACACTTTCTGTGTGCGGCAGGTTTGTCGCTGCTGAGTTTTCTGCCTTACGTTATGCCGCCGTATATAGGTTTGCTGATTGCAACCGTCTTAAGTGCGATTGGCGGCGGACTTATTGAGGTTATCGTAAGCCCGATAATTGAAGCCTGCCCGAGTGACAATAAGGCTTCTGCAATGAGTTTGCTGCATTCTTTCTACTGTTGGGGTCAGATGGCAGTTGTGCTCGTTTCAACGCTTGTGTTCCGCTTTGCGGGTATTGGTGCGTGGCGTGTTATGGCGGTGGTGTGGGCGCTTATTCCACTTGTCAATGCGTTTCTCTATATGCGTGTGCCGATTAATGCACTCCCTTCGGAGGACGGTCATTCGGGTGTGTTTTCGCATTTTAAAAAGAAAAGTTTTGTTATTGCGTTTATGATGATGCTGTGCGCAGGTGCAAGCGAGCTTTCGATGAGCCAATGGGCTTCAGCTTTTGCCGAAGAGGGTCTGGGTGTGACCAAGGCTATGGGCGATTTGCTCGGCCCGTGTTTGTTTGCGGTGTTTATGGGTATTGCTCGTGTGTTCTACGGCAAGTTTGGTGACAGAATTGCGCTGAGCAAGTTTATGGCAGGCAGCAGTGCGTTGTGCATTGCCGCGTACCTTATAACGGTTGCGTCGCCCTATCCTCTGTTATCGCTCGCAGGTTGTGCGCTGTGCGGTCTGGCTGTCGGCATTATGTGGCCCGGCACATTCAGCCTTGCAAGCGCCGCAATGCCTATGGGCGGCACGGCTATGTTTGCAATGCTTGCATTCGCAGGCGATATGGGATGCACCTCAGGCCCGTCGCTTACAGGCAGAATTGCCGATGCATTCGGTTCGGATATAAAGGCAGGTTTTGCGTTTGCCGTTGTTTTCCCTGTTGTGATGCTTGTGCTGTCGCTTGTCTGGATCAAGCGCGAAAAGAATTCAAAAAATCTTCGCTGATGCTGTAACACATCTCCTCCTTTTGCCATAGTATGTGGTGTAAGAAGAAAGGAGGAAACGACCATGGGATGCAATTTCGCGAATGGCAACTGTTCTTGGATTATCATTCTTATCCTTCT
>JAFOBC010000207.1 GCA_017382015.1 Clostridia bacterium | reverse complement strand
GAAATTATGCTAATAAACCGCGCCTTGAACAGCGTGTTTTTTGTGCCTTTCATTTTCAGATCCGGCTTTTTGTCAAAAAGCGGATCATAAAGCAATTCTGTATTGCTGATTGTAATTTTATCAGCCATTCAGATTCTCCTCTCTTTTAGCAGTTGCTTACCCACCATTCGGTGTAAGCGTCAGGATAGTTGGTTTTGAATCCTGCTATGCCCATATCGCATATCTGCTGCCACCATTCGGGGTAATCGCCAAGATTTGAAAAAACTTTGATGCCCATGGACTCAAACATTTCAACGTCCTTTTTGGTGAACGCTTCGTTGTTGAGACCGACCTCCCAAAGGTCGGAGCGTTTAACGAAAGCCATTGTTGTTTCGTTAATAAAGCGAATGTTTGCACCCAGACGCAGCCCTTCAGGCTTGCCGTTTTTACGGTAGTGTTCCTGCATCTCTTCAAGCACTTCCCAATCGCCCGAGAAGAATATATATCTTGAAACGTTGGGCGATTTTGCAAGAATTTCATCCATACGCGGGCACATTCCCTTGCACTTGAATTCAACCTCAACGGTGAGGTCGTAATCAACAGTTGACAGCCATGCATCAAATTCGGGGAAGGTTATCAGGTGGGTCACTCTGTCTTCAGTATAATCGGGCGGTGTGATCATGCGTCTGCCTCCGAAATGCTCTGTCCAGGGATACGGAGGATATTTAAGTTTAAGTGAGTTGCGGTAGGGGATTTCGAATTTTTTTATTTGTTCCGCCGTCATATCCATAAGAACGTCACGGTGCTTTTCAAATGTCATATAGCCCATATTTCCGTTATGGGTTATAATTATCTCTCCGTCTCCGCAAAGCTGAATATCAAGCTCAATGCCCTCGAAACCGAGTTCGGCAGTTTTCCGGAATGCTTCCAGGGTGTTTTCGGGAGCAAACTGTGTAATACCTGTGTGAGCAATTCTCATCGGGAATCCGCAATATTCTTTTTTCATTGTTTTTTCCTCCGTGCTTTTTATTCTGCAATAATTGCTACAGCCTGACCTGCGTTGAGGTTGAGTGATATTGTTTTATCTTCAACCGTAATGTCAGAGATATATTCATTTCCGTCTGCTGTAATGTTATAAACCTTCGCTTTGTCAAATTCGGCATCGGGTATGTTCCACTTGCCGTCTTTTCCGTTATCGGAATATGCGATAAAGGTCTTGTTATCTTCTGTTAACGGCAGAATAACGTCGTAACCTTTTTTCAGTTCAATGCCGTTTTTGGTAATCGAAAGTTCATTACCGTTTGTTTCAACACCGTCAGAGAAAGTTACGGTATAACCGTCTTCTGCATTGCCGGTATAGCTCAGCCTTTTATATCTGTTGAGATATGTATACGGCACCTGCATTGTGCAGAACTGTCTGATAAACATCGGCACCCATACGTCTTTTTCAATGCCGTTGTTCATCCATATATCTTCACCGTGTACCGTCCCGTAGAACACGTTTCTCAAAGGCTCAATGTTGAGGTATCCGCTGAATTCATCCGCCTGAATATTGATGCAATCGTCAATAGTCATATTGCTCATCCACCAGACGGCAGGGATTCTGCCAAGGGTGCGGATTGGTGCGTCACGCCAGTCTGTATCGATAATTTCAGCGCCGCATTCTTCATAATACTTTCTTATCGGGTGATTTGATTCGGAACGCAAAGGCATTTCGCGGTAAGTGTATTCGCTTGTAATATCAATTCCGAGGCTCATAACATAGTCCAGCATCTTGTTTCGTGCCTCATCCTGCTCATGCATCTGTGTTCTCGGTCCGAAATTTTCCGCAATGCAGAAGTTGTCGAGATGAACCGTGCCTGCCTCCCTGACGGGAATAACCTCACAGAACCGGTCGAAATATTTTTTAAAAAGACCGCTCTCCCAATACTGCTTATATGATGTTTTATATGCGTTTCTTCCGTAGAAAACCTCAATAACTGCCGGAGTGCCGTCAGGATACTTGGTTATTGCGCTTGCCTCAACAAATTCGGGATGTGATTGATTTACATCGTATTCGTCGGCAACGTTACCGTGAACGCTTATTACCGTGTTGTATTTTTTAGCTTCTTCAAAAAGCCACATAAAGCTGTCTTTGGGCGTGGCATCGCACTCACGCATGAGATACGGGTTAATAATCTCCATTTCCGGGTAACAGTCATCGTGTCCGAGTCCCTGCCAGCCTACAAGGTAAACAATTTTCTGTATACCCTGTGTTATGTTATCCATCATTCTGATTATTTCAAGTGCCTGTTCAAAATTGATAAGAACTTCGGACGTTTTTTTCTCCCAATCGGGTTTTGCAAGGAACATCTTCATCCACAGTGTTTTGGAGTAATCGAAGTTGAATTTTTTCTGTTTCATTATGTACCCTCCGTTTTTGTCCGTCTTTATTCTTTTGAGATATTATATATAGTATAAAACAACAAAATGCACAAATCAATAGCGATAAGTGAATTATTTTTGTAAACATTTAATCAATAAGGATTTTTCTATAAATTAAATAACAGATTTGCAAGCTTCGACAGCTGTTTCATCCTGTAATTGCAGATAAGACCTGTGCTGAAAATAATTTTGCACATGCTGCGAAAGGAGGATTGTAAAACATATTAAGTTATATCACACGCGCTAACAAGCACGCAAAACAGGCTGCTCCGCAAAACGAAGCAGCCTGTTGTCTTTTATTATTCGTTTTCAGCAACCGCAGTTTTTGTCAAACGCAGGGTTGCAGGCGTAGTAATTCTTGCTGTCAAGCTTATCTGTCACAAAGCGAAGCCCTTCACCGAACCGCTGGAAATGAACAATTTCGCGGGCGCGGAGGAATTTGATAACATCACTGACGTCAGGGTCATCAGAAAGACGCAGGATATTATCGTAAGTCTTTCTCGCCTTCTGCTCTGCTGCGAGGTCTTCGCTGAGGTCAGCAATAACATCGCCCGTAGACTGGATTGTAGCAGCTGTCCACGGTTCACCGCTTGCGGCAACAGGGTAGATGCCCGTTGTGTGGTCGACAAAGTATTTGTCAAAGCCCTGCCGCTTGATTTCTTCAACCGAGAGGTTGCGTGTAAGCTGATAAACAACCGCACAAACCATTTCTATATGCGAAAGCTCTTCCGTACCTACTCTTGGAACTGAATGGTCTCTTTTTTGCTTCAAATTCCGCTCAGTCGGCAAAGGCAAAAACCGAACATACAAAACCACTTCAATCAATACCGACACCGGCAAAGATATGAAGTGGTTTGATGTTTTTGTAAGAACAATATAAATTATGAGTCTTGTTCCTATTACCGATGAACATTGCGATAACTGCAGAGCCGATTAAATGAATCGGAAGCAGACTTTCAAGCCACATCGCAAGAGCGGCAATAACAAACGATAAAATTATTCCCGGAAAATACTTTATAATTTTCATAAACAAACCTCGTGATTGATATTCGCCACATTATAGCATTGAAAATTGCAAAAATCAAGAAAAAACTCCCTCGGCGAATACCGAAGGAGTTCGACAAATTGGAATTTGTCGCTCTGTTAGAGATACTTAAAACAACGTTCTTGCAATGACGGCATCCTTAAGTCTGTCTTCCAGATTACAGAAATAATCCGAATATCCGCCTACTCTGACGATAAGATCCCTGTAGCTTTC
>JAFOBC010000206.1 GCA_017382015.1 Clostridia bacterium | reverse complement strand
GGCAGGTCGAATCTGTCAGTCTTTATTGCTTCTGCCATTTTTTGTATCCTTTCCAATCAAAATCAGGCAAATATAGAAAACTTAAAAATTTAGTGTCTCGAGTTTTTCAGCACGTCGAGCAGAAAACGCTGTGACTTGCGTTCTTCAGTTTCTGCCGGTTCTGGCTCGTTTCCGAGGCTGAGCGTGTCTGTTCGGCTGAAATCCTGGTGAGTTTTCCAGTCTTTCAAACGTTTTGCAGATTCTTCAAATTCTTCTGCGTTCGAGCCTTGCAGAAAATCGGACGGTACGCCGAATTTTTCGGCTGCCGTGAACCTTGCACGGTCAATTTCAGCGGTGCTTCGAATGCTTGAAATTTCGACTCTTGCTTTGTCTAACTGTTTCTGCAAGTCTTCAAGTTTTGCACTGCTTTCGCGTGCTTGAGCTTCCCATTTTTTGGATTCTTCACGCAACGTTTCAAAAGTATTCTTGTTGGCTTGTTCTTCATTCTGAACAGCCTTGTCAGCCGCTTTTTCGGCTTCAGGCTGATCTTTTACAGTTTCGACAGGTTCAGCGTTTTTTTCTGCTTCAGACACCGCAGATTCTGCGTCCGACATCTTCGTAAATCCTTTCCCAACCAATCCTCATAAAAGCATGCCGTATACTCCCCTAATAAGGGAGGAGCAGAAGAAAAACAAAACAAAAAAACAAGCCTTTCTGTCTTGTTTTTCCTCTGCTCAATTCTGTTAAGTAACAGCAACGCTAGGAAAAAAGCCGCCAACCCGAATGGCAAATATCGGATTGAGCACACTTATATAATATCACACAAACATCAGGCAACAGTATCGTCTTCTGCTTTTTCTTCAAATTTTTCTGCGGCTTCACTGCACCTGCGAGTGCTCACTTCCACACACTTGTCCGATAAGTCCGAACCCATAAAACGAAAACCCAACGCCAAAGCCGCTACGCCGGTTGAACCCGAACCGCAGAACGGGTCGACAACAAGCCCGTTTTCAGGGGTAAAAGTAAGAAGCTTTTTTATAAGCTCCACAGGTTTTTGTGTCTGGTGTACACGCTCTTTGCCTGCTGGTGCGCTTTCGACATGGTAATCTTTAGGATACTTGTCAGATGGAATTTTAAAATCGCCTTTATAAAATTCTAACGCATACTCGCAAGACTTCGAGAACCGCATTTTTGCCGGCCGCGAAATCGGCTTGCACCACGTGATAAACCCTCCATATTTGAAGCATGACTCCACTCCCGCTGATTGCGTAAGAAAAATATTAAACTTATCGCAAAATACGAACAGCCTGCAACCGGGTTTGAGAATCCTGTAACATTCACCAATCCATCTGCGCATAAACATATAATTCGTATGTGCGTCTTTATTGTCACCAACAATACCATCGCCGCACTCATAGTGACCGGTTGCAGCATATTGCGGATGAGTGCAATATGGCGGGTCGACTACGACCGCTCCGACTGATTCAGATTCAATATTTTTCAGAAAAATGAGAGCATCATTTTTTTCAATTCTGAACCTGTCAATATTCTCTGCCTGCATGTTTGATTTCTCCTTAATAAACGGATACAATAATTTTTTGCCTCTTTATTTTTTTGATAACGGTAAAGAGCCAAACTCTTGTTTCTGCAAAAAATCGCAGACGCGCGAAATACCAGTATGGGCACGCAGAAAATGAAAAAAGCTTTAACAGTTTTTTCAATTTTATGTGAAGTCATATCAGCCGCCGCGTGTTCGGGCGCAATCCCCGGAAACAAGAGGATTTTTTTTTTTTAGCTTGTGAACCTTGCCGGGTTCTGCCGGCGCATTTCCGCGCAGACATCACGAATCTTAATATTCGTTGCCCCGTTTTCTCGCAGTTTTTCTTCAGCCTGATAGTAGAAATCCTGCCAGTATTCAGGACGCTTGCTCTTGCCCCACACATTCACCGACGCATTCCAAGCCGGCACGGCAAGACACGAACAATTATCATGCATTCGAGCTCTGCCGTACTGTTTAGCTTTCCTGTTGGTCATCAGACCTCGTGAAGCCATGACCGCACAAAACGCACACGGCGACGACGACGGCACCAAAGCATACAAAGCTTTCTTCTTGTCACGTTTCACGTTTTCCGCTATCGTCTCTCTTTCCGTATTCGCAATCCAACCTGATATCGCGTTTTTAAGCGCATTAAACACGATTCTCCGCGCTTCCTCCGATTCAGCGTAACGCGTAAGCAGATTCTCTGCCGCTTCCTGCACTCTCCCGAAATCTGCGGGCACGGGTTCAGCCGTAAACCCGTCCT
>JAFOBC010000205.1 GCA_017382015.1 Clostridia bacterium | reverse complement strand
GTTGCAAGAATGTACTTCGGTCACCTCACAAGAAACCACAATATGGAGGGTCACACCTGGATTTATATCGAAAACCTTACAGACGGCCCCATCACAGTAGGCGCATACACACTCCCCAAGGGTGAGGGCGTATCTGTAGGAACATACGGCGAATCTGTAAAGAACGGCCCCGGCCTCTACTACAACGTTGAAGCATGGAGATATAAGAACGACAATGTATACCTTCCCATCTCTATCAGCCTCAACAAAGACCTTACCCAGTCAGACCTTGATGCAGTAAATAAGACAATACTCAAGAGCAACCACTGGAGCAAGCTTTTCAACTGTGCTTACACAGCAATCAAAATCTGGAACACCACACCCGGTGATCATATGATTTACCTCTTCTTCCCGATTCTTACTCAGATGCAGGTTCTTGCATCAAAGAACGATGGCGGCGGATTCTCAATGACAAAGTATGCTAAGTGGGAAGGCAAGTGCTTCTTCCAGGTTCGCAACAGCGACGGCACAATAACTCTTGAGTCTGCAGACCCGACATATTAATCAAACACTCAAATAACCAGACCGCACAAGTGTTATGCTTGTGCGGTTTTCTTTTGCTCACCATAAAACTAAAAAGCGCCGATACTGCATAACACAGTATCGACGCTTTGATTTTTGTTGACAGAGATTAGTCTGTGATGATGTCGCCCATCATACCGGGTGTGCAGAAGCCTGCGTTTGACTCATCTGTATCAATGTGCATTGCAAGAGCATATGCGGAGTTAAGACGTACAACAACGTCACCGAAGATGAGGCTACGTCCATCGGATTCAACCTTAACAGAAACAATCTGCTTGTCCTGAACGCCGTATTTCTCGCCATCCTCGGGAGTAGCGTGGATGTGACGCTTAGCAACGATAACGCCCTCGCTGAGTTCAACCTCACCCTTGGGGCCTACAAGCTTGCAAGCACCGCTGCCTTTGATAACGCCGCTCTCGCGAACGGGAGCAACAACACCGATTGAACGTGCATCTGAAGCAGAAATCTCAACCTGTGTTGCAGGTCTTTCGGGGCCAAGGATTGAAACAGCGGGGAAGCTGCCCTTGGGGCCGACAACTGCTACACGCTCTTCGCATGCATACTGACCGGGCTGAGAAAGCTCTTTCTTACAGGTGAGCTGATAACCTTCACCGAAGAGGATATCGAGATCCTTACGGGAAACGTGAACGTGACGTGCTGATGTTTCAATAAGAACAGGTTTATTCATATCAATTATCCTTTCGTTAAATCAGAAAAGTTTTGAAAGCTTGTTATCTTTTTTCTTGATAAGCTTGATGATTGCGCCAATAACAAGTACGCCAATAGCACCGTAAACGATACCGAGCACTGCACCTGCAAGAACATCGGTGAAATAGTGCACACCGAGGTAGATGCGGGAGAAACCGATAAGGGCTGCAAGAACATATGCGCCGATACCCCACTTCTTATTGTTAGCAAAAACAGCTGTTGCAAACGCAAAAGAAGATGATGTGTGACCTGAGGGGAATGACCAGCTTGTGGGCATATCAACAACGCCCGGGAATGCATATTCTTTTACCCAGCGTGCCGCAATTTCGGGATACTGAGCAATGCTTGCCTTAACCTTTTCTACGATGATAGCAAACTCTTCTGCCTTGCCATGATCAACGAAAGCAGATTCATAGCCAAGAATTGCATCAAGGTTGAAAATGAAGCAAGGTCTTACTCTTGCGATAAGGGGCTTGAGGATTTCGTTATTGAGGATAACCATAACGATAAGTGCGCCGAGCATTGCCATACCTGCTTTACGTGTCTTCTTGAACAGAAGAAGTATAACTGCAAAAGCAGGCATTACCCAACCGTCACCGAGGGTTGTGATAACCTCCATTATTACGTCAAGTGCTTTGTTGGCGATTGAGAAAACTGCGCTGAAAACGGAGAGGTCCAACTCATAGACCGACTGCATAAGAGCATCCATTGTTTTTCACCGTACTTTCGTTTAAATTATTTGAATGCGTTGTAGATTGCAGAAATGAGAAGCTGCTGAAGCTGCTCACCGAAGAAAGGAACAATTCTTGCGATGAATGATACGTAGTACCATACGATGTTATCGGAAACATAAGCGAGTGCTCTTGTCTCCTCAGTATCGCCGACAACGTCGTAGAATGTGGGAGAGAATGTCTCATGCTCCCAGGGATTGTTTTCGTCAAGGTCGATGATTCTGCAGCCGCGCATTTCTTCATCGCCATAAGACTGGAATGAAGCACCGGGTGTGTTGACGATGTCGATAGCATTGCCGTCTGCAGCGTTCATTGTTGTGTGAACGATGTAATCGTTAACGTGGTCGTGACCTACGAAAACAGCGTTAACGTCACCCTGCTGAACAAACTTGCTCATCTGCTCGCCGTGAACACGGCTGGGGCAGGGATTCTCGCGAAGGATTGAACCGGCCTCAGTATAGTTGGGGTCAAGTGCAAAATGATGTTTCTCACCTGTGTCTTGGTTAACAGATGTAAAACCGTTGGGATCAGGCTCGGATACTTCAACAACATAATCCTTGATTTCGTAAGGAACGATGTGCTGGAAAGCAATTGAGGGAACGGGCTCGCCGCCGTTTGCAGCCTTGAGAGCGTTGGATGTGTTCACATACCAAGCAAGCTGATCCTCGTGTATGTAATCGTAGCCTCCCGCGGGATCGTACATATTAGAGTCGAACATCCAGAGGTTGTATGCAACCTTTGTTCCGTCTGAAGACTTGATTGTGAGGTTGTGTGTGCCCATACCGTAGATTTCGGGGTCTGCATCGTAAGCAAGGCAGTTATCAAAGTCGCGGTATGCTGCATAGTGAGTTTCCTTTGAAACGTTCTCTGCATCGTGGTTACCGAAAACGAATGTAAAGGGAATACCTGCCTCGGCGATAGGATCGATGATAGCCTTAATTGCGTACTTAGCATCCATCTTGAGATCGACAGTACCTGTGTTATCACCTGTGAAGATAACGAGATCGGGCTCGTACTTTTCAACAGCTGTTTCAATCATCTTAATCATACCGGGTGACGGGAACATATCGTCCTGTGTATCGGCAAGCTGAAGAATACGGAACTTGCCGTCTTCACCAAACTGAAGAGTGTTTTCGGGCTGTACCGAAAAATCGTCAGCAGCTGATACTGTAAGTGAGAAAAGCATTGCAGCCGCCATAACGAGTGCAATTACTTTAAGAAATGATTTTTTCATTATTTTATCCCCTTAATAATGCTGTAAGCCGTCAGGCAGATTGCTCTGCCTAACAGCTTCAGATTGTTTTTATATTATTTCTTGTAGCTCTCTGCAACAGCAACTGCGCAAGCAACAGTAGCACCAACCATGGGATTGTTACCCATACCGATAAGACCCATCATCTCAACGTGAGCAGGAACAGAAGATGAACCTGCAAACTGAGCGTCACCGTGCATTCTGCCCATAGAGTCTGTAAGACCGTAGGAAGCAGGACCTGCAGCAACGTTATCGGGATGGAGAGTTCTGCCTGTGCCGCCACCGGAAGCAACAGAGAAGTACTCCTTGCCGTTTTCAAGTGCCCACTTCTTGTAGGTACCTGCAACGAGGTGCTGGAAACGTGTGGGGTTAGTTGAGTTACCTGTGATGGAAACGTCAACGCCTTCGTGCTTCATAACTGCAACGCCTTCGAGAACGTCGTTAGCACCGAAGCAACGAACAAGAGCACGGTCACCGTTTGAGTAAGGTGTTGTGTTAACAACCTTAAGCTCATCGCTGTAGAAATCATACTCTGTCTCAACGTATGTGAAACCGTTGATACGGGAGATGATCATTGCAGCGTCCTTACCGAGACCGTTAAGGATAACGCGAAGAGGCTCTGTACGAACCTTGTTAGCTGTGAGAGCGATTTTGATAGCGCCTTCAGCAGCAGCGAATGACTCGTGACCTGCAAGGAATGCAAAGCACTTTGTCTCATCCTTGAGGAGCATTGCACCGAGGTTACCGTGGCCAAGACCAACCTTACGGTTTTCAGCAACTGAACCGGGGATGCAGAATGCCTGAAGGCCTACGCCGATAGCAGCGGAAGCATCAGCAGCATTTTCGATGCCCTGAGCAAGGGCAATAGCTACGCCGAGAGTGTATGCCCAGACAGCGTTGTCGAAAGCGATGGGCTGTGTGCCCTTAACGATAGCTTCGACATCGATGCCTCTGGAGAGGCAGAGATCTCTGGCAGCTTCAAGGCTCTCGATGCCGTACTGAGCAAGGCAAGCCTCGATTTTTTCCATTCTTCTTTCTTTACCTTCAAATGTAACAGCCATTGTTCTCCCTCCTCCTTATTCTTCTCTGGGGTCAATATATCTTGCAGCATCAGCGAATCTGCCGTAGCTGCCCATATTGTTCTTGTATGCTTCTGCGGGGTCTGCACCGTGACGGATATCCTCAAGCATCTTGCCGAGTTTAACAAACTCGTAACCGATAACCTGATCGTTCTCATCAAGAGCCATACGTGTTACGTAACCCTCAGCCATTTCGAGGTAACGAACACCCTTAGCCTTTGTGGAGAACATTGTGCCGACCTGTGAACGAAGACCCTTACCAAGGTCCTCAAGACCTGCGCCGATTGTGAGGCCGTCTTCAGAGAATGCAGACTGAGTTCTGCCGTAGACAAGCTGAAGGAAGATCTCACGCATTGCAACGTTGATAGCGTCACAAACAAGGTCTGTGTTAAGGCACTCAAGGAGTGTCTTGCCGGGGAGAATCTCAGCAGCCATAGCTGCAGAGTGAGTCATACCGGAGCAACCGATTGTCTCAACAAGAGCTTCCTCAACGATACCCTCTTTGATGTTAAGAGAGATTTTGCAGGTACCCTGCTGAGGAGCACACCAGCCAACACCGTGTGAGAAACCGGAGATGTCCTTAATTTCATATGCCTTT
>JAFOBC010000204.1 GCA_017382015.1 Clostridia bacterium | reverse complement strand
GTTGTACCGTCGCAATAATCGGTAAGCATATTATCGTATCCGCCGGCAACCCCTGAAGTCGGAATCTTCAAATCGATATACTTATAGTCAAAAACATCTGCCTCACAGACGCAAGCATACTGCTTTTGTGCCAATGCATAAACGCCTATGTACAGCGTATTATCTGCATCTCTTACTGATTTTGCGGCAAGCGATACTTCATTCTGCGTAACACCGTCGACAACAGAGATAAGTACCGAATCCACACCGATGCCTCCGAGCGAAGCTGCGAACTCTTTATTGGGAACACCGGCTGAAACTATTTCATCAGCATCAAGCATATAAACGCTGAAAAGGCCGTTATTCTTCGCCTGTGTTGCAAGCTGCGCTGCTTCAGGCAAATCGTAACCGCTGAAAATCACCGTATTAAAGCCCCATTGTGCAATATTTTTAACAGCTTCGTCAGCGGCTGTAATATCGCTGAAATCAGTAGCTTTTTCTATTATGACGGCGCTCATACCGCCGAAAGGCCCTTCTACATCTTCGGCATACACAGGCTCTGTGGGCGCCTGCGTTTCAACTATCTGTTCATCATCAGACTTGAAAAAATCTGCAATCCGCGGTACAAACCCTCCAACGTAAAGCACAAGGGCAACAATACCTGCAACAATAACAGCAATGCATACTGCCACGCCTATTTTCTTCCCTGTTTTCTGTTCCATCCTTTTCCCTTTCATCACATTTACACACACTAAATGCGAACATAATTTAACAGAATAATTATATCACATCAGAATTATTATTACAACAGTTTTTAGCTTGCAAATATCATAAATCGGCATATGAAAAGAGAACATATCCGCAGTAGCCGAATGAACTGATGCTCAGCTTTTGCCGCTCAATAATATCGTTGCGTTTCAACCACTCACCACTGCCTTCGCCTGCCAGATCATCAACAGCATTTTGCTTATAAACTGCAAGGCCGCAAGCAAGCGAAACATTATCAGAACGCTTGAGTCCCGCCCATTTTTCTGCAACTGTTTCAAAGGGCATACTTTCATGTTCAAAGCCGAAGTATATCTGCGGAATTATTAAATCTGCATAACCGTCTTTTTTTAACCACAGTTCAACATCTGCGTAAAGCTGATTACGGTTTTTGTCGATATCAGCACACGGGCTGATACTGAAAATAACGCCGCTGTAACTATGTACAACATCATAAATAGCACTGACAAGCGCATTAATATTTTCTCTTCTCCATTTATCAAGCTTAAGTTTTCCTCCGCTTTGGCGGTAGTTATTGTAACTTTCCTCATCAAAGGTTTTATCGGTTGTAGGATAAAAATAATCGTCAATATGTATACCGTCAACGCTGTAACCGCTGAGTATTTCGCGAACACCGCTCAGCACCAACGACTGGGCCTCAAGTGACGACGGATCAAGATAAACCCCGGCACTTGTATAAACAACAAAATCTTTGTAATCTGCGTTTTTTGCTATACAGTTTTCCGGCAGTTTATTCTCGCTTGTTTCATAAGAAATTCTGAACGGATTAATCCAGGCGTGAACCTCGATATTCCTTTCATGCGCAAGTAAAATAAAAATTTCAAGAGGATCAAAATCAGGCGCTTTCCCCGATGAGGAACAAGCGTATTCGGAAACCGGGAAATATGCAGATTTATACAAAGCATCAGCAAAGGGACGAGCCTGAAAAAACACGGTATCGAGACCTTGTGCCATACACTTATCAAGCATTTCCTGCACCTTTTCCGTGTATGTTGTCTCAGTGCCGTCAGCAAGCATCTTTGACAAATCATAACAAGTGAGCCACACTCCGCTAATACTGATATTTTCAGTCACAGGCGGAGATTGCTGAGCATTATCATTTTTATCCTCGCCGGAACAAGCTGTAAGCATTATCAGAACAACGCTCAATAACACACAAATAATTCTTTTTGCAAACATAATAAACTCCCGGTAAAATTTATTGACAATAAATTAAATATATATTAAGATACTATCAGTTATACTCTTCAGAAAGGGTTACCCCGGTGACGATTATGAAATTAACTATACTTTTGATTGCTTACGCAATAATATCGGTTTTTGCAATTATCATAACAATATATGACAAAAAAGCCGCACGTAAGAGAAAGAGAAGAATACCCGAAAATACACTTCTTCTCGTTGCGTTTTTTGGCGGTGCAATACCTATGCTCATCACGATGAAAATAATAAACCACAAAACCCAGCACAACAAGTTTATGCTTGGCTTACCTGCAATTATTCTTATCCACGCGCTGGGTGTAATTGCACTGATGTACATCAAATACTGCTAACCTGTTATTACAAATAGCGGTTGCTTTACAGACATAAGCACTTGACTTATGTACATAAAGCAACCGCTGTTTTTTTATTATTCTTCGTTGTGTTCTTCCGGCGGAATATATGGGACAGCGGTCTTTTTGATATCAATCCTGTCATACATACGCATAAACCTTACAGATACCTTTGTCATTTTGCCGCAATAAGGACACCTGAATACTGTTCTGAAAAATCTGTTGGAATATTTCCACTCCTTGATGCGCTGAGCGTTAGCACGGCAATCCGGGCAAACATAAGTCAACTGCTTTTTGTCAACAAGCGGACTCTTGAGGTTACTGATAGGATACGGCTTGAATGCAAGCTTTGCATAAAAATCCGTTCCGCAATGTTTGATATAACTCTGCAACTCGTTTGCATCAAAAACTTTTTTCAGACATTCTGCGCTGAGTCTGCTGTCATCAAGAGCACGGTGATGAGAATATGTTTCATCATCTATACCGAGAGCCTGAGCCGCCTTACCCAGACCAATCTGCTGGCCTTTCTCCGTATGAACACGGCGCTGAACAAAGGACTGAAGATCGACATAATCGGTAAGAAACGGAATATAAGCAATACCGTTAAGATACTTATAATTATCGATAAGCACTCTGATATCACCGTCGCCCCAAGTAAGGATAACCGTAGGCTGTGAACCTATCCACTTGCGAAACGATGAAAAAACCTGTGTAAAAGGCTCGCCGCCTCTGACATCGTCATTTGTGATATTGGTAAGTTTTTTTACGCTTCCGCGAAGCTTTTTGCCGATGCTGGGCTTTACAAAGCTTGAAAAAGAAGATACCTCCCGGAGATCTTCATCCAGCTTTACGGCACCAATCTCGATAATCTCGTTGATAAATCCCTGAATTTTTCTGCCGTACACGTTGTTCCATTCAAGATCAAAAACTATATACTGCATCGTGAAGAACTCTCACTCCCTTTCTTAATTTATTTATCCGAATACAAAGCGGCGATATCTGCCGCCCTTTGTGCAACAACGGCACGAAGAGAAGCCGGCCGCAAAACCTCAACAGAATTACCGTACTGAAGAAGCCACGATATGAATCCCTCACCGGTTACGGCAACTATCTCTGCGGTAAAATTATCGCTGTTTCTTGCAGAAAAGCGCACGTTTTCGCCGAACCTGTCAAGTATTTCTTCGAGAAATCGGTTAGCGCACCGGAGAGTAACCGCTTGTTCTGTGCCGGAAAACATATTGAACAGCTTACCTGCATAATCGGCTGAATCAAACTTTTCTTTATAATCGCTGACCTCGCTGAAATGGCGCCACGGCTCATCCGTACATCTGACGCTTTTCATTCGGTCTATACGAGCGTGCATAAGATTATCATAATTTGCGTTGTTGCAAACAAGATAATAATGGTCGTTTGACCAGATCATAGCATAAGGACTTACGGTAAATTCACGCTCAACAAGACAAGGCTTCAAATCGTCAGAAACGCTGAGATTTGAGTATGTGAAGCTTACCTTAAGACGCTTGGCAATCGCATTATGAAGAACATCTACAGTGTAATATATCTCTTCATTCTTACGCTTGTGACCCTTGTCAATATAGACCTGTGATTTTAGCTTTTTAGCCTGCGGCTCACTGAGCAGCGACCCCATTTTGTTCACAAGCGCATCAGTCTTTTTGACAGTAATAAATTTAGCGGCTTGCACCGCATCAATCATGAGGCGCACTTCAGCCTCTTCAAAATCACGCGAAGCGAGAAAAAAACCGGACTTAGGACTTCTGGTGCAGACGATATCGTAGCCGGAAAGCCTCAGCGCCTCAATATCGGAATAAAGCGCCTTACGCTCAACGTCAATCCCCTGAGAAACAAGATTCTCAATTATTTGCGCAGCTGAATAAATATGCTCCTCATCCGTTTCTTTTTTAAAGAATTCAGCAAGAGCGATTAAACGACGCTTACCATTATTCATAACATCACCGCATTAGCCAGTATTGGAATACCTAAATATTAATTATATTAACGATAACGTTTATTGTCAATGATTTAATAGATTATTTATCAATAGCGAGAGCCAGACCGATTACATTTTTCGCCGTACGCTGAAGTTCACCGAGAGTAATTCCGTCCATTTGACCATAAGTTCTGAGAAGTGTACCGTCGGGCTTCTTTTTACCGGCACGGCCGCCACCCGGCATAAGCACATCAACTTGAGCGCGAACGCGGTAAGCATTATCGTTGAGATTCGGGAACTCAGGGCTCTTGCTCTTCCTCATCCACCAATCTGTCATAACCATACCCTTGTATCCCCACTCCTTGCGCAAAACAGTGGTACAAAGCTCATAGTTATAATGACCCCAGACGCCGTTTATCTTATTATAAGACGTCATAATACATTTGGGGCTCGACTCTTTAACACAAATCTCAAAACCCTTGAGATATATCTCACGCAAGGCTCTCTCTGACAGTCTTGAATCGTTATGGCAACGGTTGGTTTCCTTATTGTTGCAGGCAAAATGCTTCGGACAAGCGCTCAATCCGCTCGCCTGAACACCCCTGACAACAGCAGCAGCTATCTTGCCGCTGACTAACGGATCTTCTGAAAAATACTCAAAGTTTCTTCCGCAAAGCGGACTTCTGTGAATATTCATACCCGGCGCAAGAAGCACATCTGAACCTTTTACAGACATCTCTTTGCCTACGAGTGTATACAGTTTCTCAACCAACGCATCATTGAACGTTGAAGCAAGAATTGCGCCGATAGGCAGAAGCGAGCAGCTCGCGTGAAGTCTGATACCTGAAGGGCCGTCGGTTGTGGTAATCGCCGGAATACCCTTGTCTCTCAGAGACTCAAGTACACCTCCGAGGACACCTGCATTACCCTTGGCACCAAGAGAGCTGTTCATTATATAGTCACCGCGGCTGATAGCTTCAAGCTCAACAGTATCGAGCTGAGCCACAAACTCATCAAGTGAAACCTTACCGCTTCTAACGTCATCAAGCTTATAACCTTTATCGCCGGTGATTTCAACACCTTCGGGCAAATCCGCACGAATAATCTTGGCGAGATTCGTCTTGCTTTCGGGCGTAATATGCTTAACAGGATATTTTTTGCCATCCTTTTCAGTAAATCCATCTATTCTCTTGAAAGCCTCTTTAGCTGCAGATACCTGAGCTAACTGCTCAATACATCCGGATTTACCAATATCAAAAGTAGTGACGGGATTAGCATTAACGCAATCCGTGCCGACAAATACCGTATATTTACCCTTTTCAAGCACCCAGGCATTTGTATAGCCGGTAACACCGCTGTCATCATATGAAGCAAATGAAGTTACCGGGAACGTTATATCAAACTCCTGAGATTCACCGGGAGCAAGAAGCTTAGTCTTTGCATATGCAACAAGCTGACGATCGGGATTTACAAGCTCCGTACCGCTGACAGAATAGTATACCTGAACTGTTTCTTTGCCTGAAAAAGCAGCAGACATATTCTTGACCGTTACTTTTACAGATACGGTTTCACTGTCTGCTTCAGCGCTGAGACAACCCAACTCAAAATCAGCATAGCCGAGACCGAATCCAAAAGGATATCTTACCTTTTCCCGGGCAAATGTTGAAAAATAACGATAACCTACAAAAATATCCTCTGTGTAGTTATTAAACTTCTTGGCACCGAAATCAGCGGATGAAGGATAGTCCTCAAATGAGTTGGCAACTGTATCTGTCAGTTTACCGCTAGGTGAAACCTTGCCGCTGAGAAGGTCAGCAAGAGCATTACCGCTCTCCATACCGCCCTGCCACGAAATAAGCACAGCACCGATTTTATCTGAATATTCATCGAGCCACGAAAAATCAATAATACTGCCGATATTAAGAATGATAACGGTGCTGTCAAATTTATCCGTTACCATACGAATAAGCTTCTTTTCTTCGCTTGTAAGATAATAACTACCCTCTTCAAGCGCATTTTCTCTGTCCTCACCGGATGAGCGACCAATGAACACTACCGCGCGGTTACTCTCTGAAGCAGCCTGATTAATCATATCTGAATCAAAAGGCATCTCAGGAAAATAACGCGGCCAACGACCCCAGACACCCTCATCAACAGGGTTCGCGGCGCACCAGCTTGTGTATTTCTCTGCAAGCATTTCGTTAATTTTAATATCTTCACAAGCCTTAAGACCATCAAGATAATTGACCTTATAAGGCTCGTTAACATCACCGCCCGAACCGTATCCTACAAAAAAGGTTTCTATTTGATTTCTGCCAAACAAAGCAACGTTATCATCAGCATTGAAAGGCAGAACTCCGTTATTCTCGAGCAAAACTGCACCCTCTGCAGCAACAGCCCTGATAAGCTCAGGCATACCCGGAGTTACGGATTTATCCCCCTTGTCGCCTTCTCCTTGATTCTGAGCAAGAGAATTGGCAACCTTGCCGGCAATATTATAGACCTTTCTCTTTATTTTTTCGCTAAGTTTCATAACATTCACCTCGAAAAATTCTTAGAATTAACTCGTCTGAGAGCAATAACAATAATGGGAATTAAAATCAGCTGAAGTATTATTCCCGGTACAGCCTCTGCAAACGCACCTGCCACAAACATACTGACAGAAAACTCCGTATATCCTAATCCATATATAGCCATACGCACAAGCCCCCAGATCACTCTGCCTGAAAGCATAGAAATTATGAGATTTATGTAGACGAAAACAGGCTTATCCGGCAAGCGTTTACTCATCAGCCCGGTCATAAAACCGTATACAGCAAGCTCAAACGCCATAGAAAATGCCTGCGGAAACAGCGGTGGCGCAAAAAAAACAAAAGAACGCAATAACGGCGCGATAAAGCCAACAACAAGTCCGTATTGCCAGCCGCATAAGAAACCGCACAGCATAACCGGAATGTGCATAGGACACAGCATATTGCCGATTTCGGGCACCTGACCGGTAACAAATGGCAACACCATACAAAGAGCTAACGAAACTGCCGAAGCTGTAAGCTTGTGTACGCTTTTATTCGTTTTAACCGACATCATCCTGCCTCCTATACAAAAAATTCAAAAAAGGCAGAGAACAGAAACCTGCTCTCTGCCCTATTGACACTTAGTAATTAATTACTGAACCATCTTTGCGATTTCGTCAGCAAAGTTGTCCTCACGCTTCTCAAGGCCTTCGCCCTTACCG
>JAFOBC010000203.1 GCA_017382015.1 Clostridia bacterium | reverse complement strand
GCAGTGAGCCGTCGGGGCGCTGAGCATCTTTGAAATCGTTAAGCCACTTTTTGTAAGCCTTAACCATCTCGAAATTGTGCATTGCGTGCTGGCAGGAAAGCTGAGCATCACCCGTCCAGCCGTTTTGCTCGCGGTGCGGACAATCTGTAGGCAACCCCATAAAGTTTGTCAGCGTTGCAAGGCGTGTTGCGGCGTGAATTTTGTTGAGCATTTCATCAGAACATTCAAACGAGCCTATGCTCTGCAAATCTGTGTGTACAACTTTTCCCTCAATCTCGAATTCTTCGGGGGCATTAACAACTTTAACATAGCGGAAACCGTGGTAAACAAACCTCGGCTCCCATTCTTCCGTGCCCTCACCCTTGAGTATGTACTTATCGGTGTGAAACTGCTGACGGGTGAATGAGTTTATGTTTTCGTTGTCTATATCACTGCCGTCTTTTTTCAGCTGTTCGGCATATACAAGCTGAATTTCGGTGTCTCTTTCACCGCTTGTTTTTATTTTTACCCAGCCCGAAACGTTTTCGCCGAAATCGTAGATCCCGTTGCCGAGGTATTTGCTCTCGAGTGTACGGATAACTTTTATCGGTACCCAGTCGGCAGGTTCGATTATTCCGCCCGGGCCGCCGCATACGCTTGCTTTTTCCCAGGCGCTGTCGTCAAATCCTACGGTGTTCCAGCCCGGAATTTCAAGCCTTGCGTCATATGTTTCACCCTCGCGGATGTGGTTGTATGTGACGGGGCCGTTTGCGGTTTTCCAACTGCTGTCGGATATAACTGTCCGGCTTGTGCCGTCGGTGTATTCGATATCAAGCTGCATTATAAACTTGATGTTGTTACGCCACGTTGCCGATTGATAGTGCCACACTTCGCCTATATCGTTATACCAGCCGTTACCTGCAAAAACACCGAGCACGTTTTCACCCTCTGTGAGATAATCGGTTACGTCATAGGTGAGGTACAGCGTGCGTGAATCAAACTTGGTAAACGGGGTTGAAAGCACCTCATCGGTGAGTTTTCTGCCGTTTACGGTGTATTCACCGTAGCCAAGTGCAACGGTGCTCATTACGGCTTTTTTAACAGGCTTTTCAATATTTATGCTTTTGCGGAAAAGTCTGCTGCCGTCATCACGCTTTGTGCCTTTGGATATCCACTTTGCTTTTTCAAACATAGGGCAATTCTCCTCGTATATTTATAAATACAGTTTATCAATCAGAAAATAAAAAAGCAATATAAATATAAAAAACGGTGTGACAAAAATCACACCGTTTTTTTGTTTAATTTATCTCTGCACTCTGCCCGATGCGTTGCCGCCTGCGAGTTTTTCGACCTCGTCAACGGTAACAAAGTTGTAGTCGCCCTCAATTGAGTGCTTGAGTGCGGATGCCGCAACAGCAAACTCAACAGCGCCCTGAGTATCCTTACCGCTGAGGAGCGCATAGATAAGACCGCCGCCGAAGCTGTCACCGCCGCCTACACGGTCGATAATGTGCAGGTGATATACCTTTGAGAAGCAGTATTCGTCGCCTGCAACGTCGTAGAGCATTGCGCTCCAGTCGTTGTCAAATGCGCTCTTGCTCTCGCGAAGTGTGATTGCAACCTTCTCAAAGCCGAACTTATCGGCAAGCTGACGTGCAACGGACTTGTAGCCCTCTTTGTTAAGCTCGCCTGCGTAGATGTCGGTGTTTTCAGCCTCAATGCCGAAAACATCCTTTGCATCCTCTTCGTTTGAGATGCACACGTCAACGTATTTGCAAAGCTCGGTCATAGCGGCTCTTGCTTCGTCGCGTGTCCAGAGCTTGCCGCGGTAGTTGAGGTCACAGCTTACCTTTACGCCGTGTGCCTTTGCCGCAATACAAGCCTGCTTGCAGATTTCAACAAGGTCGCCGCCGAGTGCGGGTGTGATACCTGTGAAGTGGAACCACTCTGCACCGTCGAAAATCTTATCCCAGTCAAAATCCTCTGCCTTTGCTTCTGCGATAGCAGAGTGTGCTCTGTCATAAATGCATACGCTGCCGCGCTGTGAAGCGCCTTTTTCGAGGAAGTAGATACCGACTCTGTCGCCGCCTCTTGTAATATCGGATGTGTTAACACCGTATTTGCGAAGGCTGTTTACAGCCATCTGACCGATTGCGTGTTTGGGGAGCTTTGTTACATAGTGTGCATCAAAGCCGTAGTTAGCAAGTGAAACAGCAACGTTAGCTTCGCCGCCGCCGAAGGTAGCTTCAAACGAATCTGCCTGAACGAAGCGGAGATAATCGTACGGCTGAAGGCGGAGCATAAGCTCGCCGAAGGTTACTACCTTTTTCATTTTGTGCGTGCCTCCTTGACAATCTGTACGGATTTTTCGCAAAGCTCTGTGATTTCGTCCCACTTGCCGTTGTCAATAAGGTCTGCGGTTACCATATATGAGCCACCGCAAGCCGCGATAACGGGGCAAGAAACATACTCACCGAGGTTTTTGAGAGAAATACCGCCCGTGGGCATAACCTTGAACATCGGGAAAGGAGCGCTCATTGCCTTGATTTTTGCAAGGCCGCCGCTCTGCTCAGCAGGGAAGAACTTGAGCACTTCAAGACCTAACTTGTATGCTGCGTGGTAATCTGTCGGTGTGGTGCAACCTGCGTAAATCTCAATGCCTTTTTCATGGCAGTACTTTACGATTTCGATATCAAGGCCGGGTGTTACGATGAACTTTGCGCCTGCCTCAATTGCTTCGTCAACCTGAGCGGTTGTGAGCACTGTGCCTGCACCTACGAGCATATCGGGCTGAGCTTCGCTCATAAGTCTGATTGCCTTTGCCGCACCTGCCGCACGGAAGGTAACCTCCGCAACGGGTACCCCGCCCTTGCAAAGAGCCGCAGCAAGGGGAGCTGCATCTCTTTCGGGGTTATTGAGCTTGATTACCGGCACAACGCCGATTGATGAAATTTTTTCTGAAATAGGATTCATGGTAATGCTCCTTTTAAAAATCAATTAAACACCTGAATATGCTGAGAAGCCGCCGTCAACGGGAATAACAACACCTGTGATGAAGCTTGCGGCATCGTTGTTGAGAAGGAAGAGGAGACTGCCGTCAAGCTCTTCGCTCTTGCCGAATCTGCCCATAGGAGTTGCGGCAAGGATTTTGCCTGTGCGTGCTGTGGGTGAGCCGTCGGGATTCCAGAGAAGAGCGGCATTCTGCTTTGTTGAGAAGAAGCCGGGTGCGATTGCGTTAACTCTGATGCCGACTCTGCTGAAGTGCACTGCAAGCCACTGTGTGAAGTTGGAGATAGCTGCCTTTGCGCCTGAGTAAGCAGGGATTTTTGTGAGCGGTGTGTAAGCATTCATACTGCTGATGTTGATGATGTTACAGCCCTCACGTCCTACCATCTGGCGTGCAAAAGCCTGTGACGGAATAAGTGTTCCCAGGAAGTTGAGGTTAAATACAAAACCTACGCCTGCGCTGTCAAGATCGAAGAAGCTTTTTGTATCGGCATCGATATCGCCAAGCTCAAAATATTCCTTATCTGTTGTTGCCTTGGGGTTGTTGCCGCCTGCGCCGTTGATGAGGATGTCGCATTTGCCCATCTCTTTTTCAACCAGGTCTGCAACCTCGTAACAGATTTCTTTGTTAAGCACGTCGCATTTGTATGCTTTGGCTTCGCCGCCCTCTTCGCGAAT
>JAFOBC010000202.1 GCA_017382015.1 Clostridia bacterium | reverse complement strand
GTTGCCGAATTTAAAAAAGATTACCGCTTCGGCAAAAAAATCAAATCGGCGACGCTCAGATTCAGCGCAGACACTGCGCTCCACCTTTACGTCAACGGCGAAATCTGCGCAACGGGTTCCGTTTCACCCGGAGGCGATTTTTTGAGCAATGAAAAACCGCGATGCAATTTTTATTCATCCGAAACGGTGCTTGAGCCTGACACGGATGAACTCGGAATATTCGCACGCGTGAGAATGAAACCTGACCGCGGCTTTGAGTTTTCATCGGGTCACGGCGGCTTTATGCTCAGCGGCGAGCTGACCTTTGACGACGGCACAAAAGAAATTATTCAGACAGATTCCTCCTGGCTCGTGCGCTTCAACGGTGCTTACTGCGCCTCACGCTGTTACGACAGCAACACAGAGCCTGACGAATTCGTCTTTGCGCAGGAAATACAGAACATCTGGCACACAAAGCCTGCACCGATTCCCGTTGTGACACAGCAAATTCACAGCCGCTCATTCACAGTAGGCTCAAACGAAAACAAGAGCGTAAAGGTTGAGCTTGACAGAATTTATGCGGGCTACGTTTACGCAAAGACAAACGGAAAAATCAAGGCTGAAATCACCTGTCGAGAAACAGAAGAGCAGGGCAGCAAAGAAAACGTATGCTTTGCAGGCGAAGGTGAATACAGAGGCTTTTATATGCACAGCGCAGGCGAGCTGACCGCCGACATAAGCAACCTTTCGGACGATGAAACCGAAATTGAAATCGGCTTTATTGCAACCTGCCTGCCCGTTGAAAAAGAGGCTATGACTCTCACAAGCGATGACGCACTCAATCAGGTGCTTGACACCTGCAGACATACACTTAAATACTGCCGCCAGACAATTCATCTCGACAGCCCGAAGCACTGCGAGCCGCTCGCCTGCACGGGTGACTACTATATCGAAACGCTGATGACTGCGTTTTCATTCGGCGATATGAGCCTTGCAAAGTTTGACGTGCAGCGCACGGCAGAGCTTTTGCGCAACAACCACGGCAGAATGTTCCACACAACCTACAGCCTTATCTGGGTGAGGATGCTGCTCGACGTATACAAATTCACGGGCGACAAAACGCTTCTCACCGAGTGTGAGGATGCGCTGATAATGCTGCTTAACAGGTTTTCGGGTTACGTTGGCGACAACGGTCTGATTGAAACACCGCCCGATTATATGTTTGTCGATTGGATTTATATTGACGGCATATCAATGCACCATCCGCCCAAAGCGCTTGGTCAGACCTGCCTTAATCTTTATTATTTCGGTGCGCTCGGTTTTGCGGCAGAGATTTATGCAATTCTTGGCGAAGATGCGCTTGAAAAAGACTGCATCAGCCGCAGAGAAAAGCTTCAGCAGGCAATCAATTCACAGCTTTTTGACAGTGAAAAGGGTCTTTATTTTGAAGGTCTTAACACACCGAGTGAGGGCGATTTCAGCGACTGGAAATGGATGGTTGAAAATGTTGACAAGAGATACTACCTCAAGCAGTCAAATATTCTTGCCGCTTATTTCGGAGTATGCGACAAGGAAACAGCAAGAGATCTGATACATAAAATTATGAGTGATGAATGCCCCGGCGGTTATCAGCCGTATTTTGCTCACTATCTGCTCGAGGCAATTTACTCAAACGGCTTGCGTGAAGAATATACGCTCAAAGTAATCGAGCGCTGGAAAGAGCCGGTTGCTCAGTGCCCTATAGGTCTTGTCGAGGGCTTTATTGCGCCCGAGCCGACCTACAGCTTCGACCACAGCCACGCATGGGGCGGCAC
>JAFOBC010000201.1 GCA_017382015.1 Clostridia bacterium | reverse complement strand
CAACGACGAAACATACTGGAAGGATATCATCTCAAATCTTCGTATGATCGGTTACGATTATGCAATCAGCATCGAGCATGAGGATTCGCTTATGAGCCAGAATGAAGGCTTTACAAAGGCTATCGATATGCTCAAGCGTGCCGTAATCAAAGAAGAGCCTTGCACAATGTGGTGGGTCTGAGAGTGCTGAAAGCACGCAACGATATAAATCTCTTGTGGGATTTGTGATATATTGCTTCGCAATTCGATATACCTGACGGTACGATATATGCTGTGGCACATGAGGGATTTATATCATATCGCAGCTGAATTTTATCTCAGCTATATCGTAAGTGAATGTCAATGAGCTTATATCGTATTTGCTATAGGCAAATACTTAGTATTAAGAGGGTATTTATTATGAGTAAAAAAATTGGCTATGCCGTCATTGGTTACGGTGGTATGGGTCATTTTCACGGCAGACGTTGCCAGAGTATTGATGCGCTCGATTTTATCGGATTTTACGATATTGATCCTGCTGTTCAGAAAAAAGGTGAAGAGGAGGGTGCACACAGCTACGCAAGCCGTGCTGAGCTTCTCGCTGATGAAAGAATCGAGCTTGTAACCGTTGCAACTCCGAATGACGTGCATAAGGAAATTGTTATTGATGCACTTCGTGCAGGTAAGCACGTTATATGCGAAAAGCCTGTCACTATGTCAAGCGAAGACCTTGAGGAAATGATTGCCGTTGCTGATGAAACGGGCAAGATGTTCACCGTTCATCAGAACAGACGCTGGGACGGTGACTATCAGCGTATCAAAAAGATATACGAAGATAATACTCTGGGCAAAATACACTGCTTTGAGCACCGTGTTCACGGCTCGCGCGGCATCCCCAGCGGCTGGCGCAGCGAAAAAGCTCACGGCGGCGGTATGGTGCTCGATTGGGGCGTTCATCTGCTTGATCAGATGCTCACTCTTATGGGTGAGCGCAAGATGCTTTCTGTTTATGCGGAGTGTACTCATATTACCCATACAGATTGCGATGATGGCTTTAAGGCTATAATTAAATTTGAAGGCGACGTAAGCTGGCAGATTGAGGTGCTTACCAATAATTTCATTGAAATGCCGCTGTGGTATGTCTGCGGTGAAAACGGCACGGCTATCATAAGGGATTGGAAAGGCAACGGCGAAATTGTTATGGTTTCCGATTGGGAAAACCGTGATTCCGTACCGATTAAAGCAGGTGTAGGGCTCACTAAAACAATGGCGCCGCGAGATAAGGATACAATAGAGACGTATCCGCTTCCCGACGGAGTTGACGATTGGGATGCCTACTATCTTGATATCTGCGATGCACTTCTCAACGGCAGAGAGCCTAACGTTACCCACGACCAGCAGAGGAAACTGATAAAACTTATCGAGGCGATTTTTGAATCGTCCGCCAAAAACGAAACTGTAAAGTTCTGATAAAAAACACAGCAGAAGAGCTTGTCTTCTGCTGTGTTTTTATTTGTCTGTAATTTTGTTTGCTATCGCAGCCATATCAGGCGGCAGAGGTGCTGTGAAAACCATTTCTTCAGCCGTTACCGGGTGGGTAAGTGTCAGCTTTGCGCAATGAAGTGCGTGGCGGGTGATTTTATCTGTGTGACCGCCGTACATATCATCACCTGCGAGCGGTGT
>JAFOBC010000200.1 GCA_017382015.1 Clostridia bacterium | reverse complement strand
GATCAAACTCTCTAAAAATTGTATCTTCACTCCGTAGAGTAAAAATCATTTCTAGAGCTTAATCGCTCATTCAGATGCTGACGCATCTGTCTTAAAAATTCATTCGTTTCCGAATTACTGTTTGAAGTACTTAACTTCGTAAAAGAATCTTCAAGGGTTTGTTCTTTATAAATCGTTGTTTAATTTTCAAGGTGCGTTTTGTCGTGCTGCGCTTTTCGCCGCAACGTTTTGAATTATATCACATTCGTTTTGGCTTGTCAACACTTTTTTTCAACTTTTTTGAACTTTTTTCAGTCCGCTGTTAAGTTGTCTGCACTCCTCAGAGCGCTTTGCTATAATACCAAATCCTACCCTCATTGTCAACACTTTTTTCAAAGTTTTTTCGACTTTTTTAAAGTTTGAAAACACGTTGCCTCGCGTCCTGTATTTCCGTTGTTCAGACTATATATAATTATATACATTATATAGATATTATGCCTGCAAACTGCACAATCAACGGGTTATTGTATTCTGCAGCGCACTGTGATACAATCAAATAAGATAAATCAGCAATACGGAGAATGTTATGTATAATTCATTCAATAAAGCTATGAAAAAGCGTTTCGGGTGCAAAATTTATAAACTTTCTCTCAGCGGAGGAATGACCTGCCCCACCCGCGACGGCACGTTAGGAACACGCGGATGCATTTTTTGCTCGGCTGAAGGCTCAGGCGATTTCGCCGCAAAACCTTGCAACAGTATAACCGAACAGATAGAGCATGCCAAACAATTAGTTAAAAATAAAGCTAAAGATGCAAAATATATTGCTTACTTTCAGGATTACACAAACACATATGCTCCTACAGACAGGCTGCGCGAATTATTCACTGCAGCTATCGAACCCGATGACATAGTTGCGTTGTCAATCGGCACACGCCCCGACTGTCTGCCCGATGATGTAATCAAACTGCTTTCAGAACTGAACAAACAAAAACCTGTGTTTGTCGAACTCGGACTTCAGACAATTCACGAGAGCACTGCAGAATATATCCGCCGAGGATACAAGCTCGAAGTTTTTGACGATGCCTATAAACGACTTAAGGCAGCCGGCATTGAAGTAATTGTTCACATAATTCTCGGTCTGCCGGGCGAAACAGAAGATATGATTTTTGACACCGTACGTTACCTCGCCGACATAAAGATAGACGGAATTAAGTTGCAGCTGTTGCACGTTCTGGAGGGTACCGACCTTGCAGACGATTACCGTAAAGGTATGTTTGATGTATATAATATTGATACTTATATTTATATACTAAAAGAGTGCTTAAGATTACTGCCGCCCGAAACAGTCATTCACCGCCTGACGGGTGACGGCGCAAAAGCTAAACTGATTGCTCCGCTATGGAGCGCCGACAAGAAAAACGTGCTCAACACCATAAACCGAGAATTCAAAAAAGACAACGTAAAGCAAGGCGGAAATTACAACAAATAAAAAAGCTCCATCTCTGTCGGGATGGAGCTTTTACTTGTGTTACTTGGATTCGATTGCTGCAGGAGCGGCAAATGCCTCACGGATTTTAGCAAAGTTCTCTTCACTGAACTTCATTGTACGGTCATAATAGTAGATACCGTTCTGCTCCTGCTCGATGTTGGTAAGCTGAGTATAGCAATAAGCACAGCACTGATCGCAATCAAGAATCGCCTTTGTAAGGCCGCAGATACGCTCAACAGCCTCATCCTCTGTCTTTGGAGTCTGGCCATAGCCCCAGCCTGCTTCACCGGGAGCCCACCACGTGCCGCCGTATTCACTGACGAAGTAAGGCTGGCCGCCGTAACTCTGGCGATGCGGATGCGGCTCATGAATCTTGCCTGCAGCAAGGTCATTCTCCGCCATCATAGCTGTAAACTTCTCAACATCCTGCTCATACTCATGGATATCATAAATATCTGTCATAACGTGATAGTTACCGCTTGTGTCGATACAAGGACGTGTGTTATCAGCAGCCTTGGTGATAAGGTAGATATTTTTGAGAACATCGTCGCACTGCTGTCTGCCGAACATATCCCACGTTTCGTTAAAAGGACACCAACCAACGATTGAGGGATGGCTGTAGTCGCGGTCAATCTCCTCAAGCCACTGCGGTGCAAACTGACCAAGTGAATAAGGATCTGTATGGTTTGTGCCCCAGTTGCCGTACTCGCCCCATACGATGTAGCCGAGTCTGTCACAATGATAAAGGAAACGCTGCTCGAAAACCTTCTGGTGAAGTCTTGCGCCGTTGAAACCCGCTGCAAGAGAAAGCTCAATATCCTTGACGAGCGATTCATCTGTAGGAGCAGTATAGATACCATCGGGATAGAAGCCCTGATCAAGAACAAGACGCTGGAACACTACCTTGCCGTTAATGCAGATTGCGTTGTTGTTGAGAGAAACTGTGCGAAGACCGAAATAGCCCTTTGCCGTATCAACAACCTTGCCGCCTTTTACAAGCTCATACTTCAGGTCATAAAGTCTGCCGTTGCCGACCTCCCAGAGATGAGCCTCGTTAAGTGCCATTGAAAGGTTGACTGTGTTGCACATAACGTCTGCAACAGCCGTGCCAACCTCTTCGCCATCGTAGTAAGCTGTAAGCTGAAGCTCGGTATCGCAGATATCGCCTGCAACATAAACGTCACAGTTAATAATACCCGAAAGGTCAGCTGTTCTGATTTTTGAGTTTGAGATATATGTATCTGCAACCTGTTCAATCCATACAGTCTGCCAGATACCTGTTGTTCTTGTGTAATCACAGCCGTGCGAGAAATATTCTTCGCTCTGCTTACCTCTGGGCTGAGTGCCGGGAAGGAGGCGGTCAACAGCGTTGACAACAATCAGGTTTTCGCCGTCTTTGACAGCTTTTGTGATATCGAGCACAAAACCCGTATAGCCGCCTATATGTGCAGGGAACTCAACACCGTTAACCCAAACGGTTGTCTCGTAATCGCAAGCCTCAAAGTGAAGCAGAGTTCTGCCCTCACCCTTTGTGAGATCTACCTTACGTCTGTACCAAACGGCATTCATAAAATCTTTGTAGCCTATACCGGAAAGCTCACTCTCAGGGCAGAAAGGAACAACAATCTTCTTGGTGAATTCAGCTTCGGGCTCATACATCTTGCGTGCCTTGCCGCTTACGCCGAAATCAAACTCAAAATCCCACTCACCGTTGAGGTTGATATAACTCTCACGTACAAACTGAGGGCGGGGATATTCACTGCGGGGGATATTAACCATATTTAAAACTCCTTTTCGTATATTATTTCTTTGTCTTTGAACTAAGCAATCTGTTTTTCTCATCCCACAGGGCCTGAGAAAGGTCTACATAATATTTGTGCGGATTTTCAAAGCGTATAACCTCATCCCAAAGAGTTGCAACCTGCTCCTTGCAGTACTGCTGCGTTTCCTTGAGATCCGGACACTTATATACACACTTACCGTTTTCAAAAATCTTTTCGCGCAAAGGTTTGGCAACGTAATCGGTAACCGTCTTGCGTTTCCATGTATAAACGGGATCAAACAGCTCATACGGCTGCGAATCGTCAATCACTTCACCATCAAGTGTAATTACGTCAGCAATAGCCTTGCCCGTAGCCTTGTCGTACAGTCGCCAGAGATCCTTGAAGCAGGGTGTTGTAATCTTCTCAACGTTTTCGCTTATTTTGATTTTTGGGATATATTTTCCGTCGCGCTCAATTGCAACAAGCTTGTAAACGCCGCCGAACACGGGAGCTGACGAAGCAGTAATAAGGCGCTCACCTACACCGAACGAATCAACCTTTGCACCCTGAATAAGCATATCGCGGATGATAATTTCGTCAAGCGAGTTTGATGCAACAATAGCGCAGTCCTCAAAACCAGCCTCATCAAGCATCTTGCGCATTTTCTTTGAAAGATAAGTTATATCACCGCTGTCGATTCTGACACCCTTGGGGCGAAAACCTCTGGGCAACACTTCGCGGCGAAACGCCTCAATAGCGTTGGGGATGCCGCTCTCTATTACATTATATGTATCTACGAGCAGCGTACAGTTGTCGGGATATTCTTTTGCATATGTGCAGAAAGCCTCCAGCTCAGTATCAAACATCTGAACCCAGCTGTGAGCCATTGTACCGAGCGCAGGAATGCCGAAATCACGCTCACTCATTGCGCAGGCAGTGCCGACACAGCCGCCGATGTATGCAGCTCTGGCACCGTAGATTGCGCCGTCGAAGCCCTGTGCACGCCTTGAACCG
>JAFOBC010000199.1 GCA_017382015.1 Clostridia bacterium | reverse complement strand
TGAGCTTAGCTCAGCTTGCATCTGTTATTGAATTTTCTATGAGAATTGCAATCAGGGAAAAAAAGGACGTTGTTGATGATAACGTTTTCGAAGAAGCTTTTGAATCATTCAACTATGGCGAAGAAAAGAAGTGGGATATTAGCGAGCTTGAAAAGACCGCTTACCATGAAGCAGGACATGCATTTTTGTGTTGGCATAGCGGCGAAACACCTTCATACTTGACCATAGTAGCCAGAGGAAATTTTGGCGGTTATATGCTGCACGGCGATACGGAATATAGAGGAACTTATACTAAAGCAAAATTACTTGATCTCATAAGAACTTCTTTGGGCGGAAGAGCTTCTGAATTAGTTTTCTTTGGTGAAAAAGATGGATTGACAACCGGAGCCAGCGCTGACTTGATACGCGCTACGGATATCGCAAGAAGTATTGTTTGTAGTTACGGTATGGACAGCGATGTCGGATTAGCTGTTATCGGAGAGAATGAACTTGCTTCAGGTGAGATGTCGCGAGAGGTCAGAACAGCAGTCAATAATATTCTTTCTGAAGAATTAAATGTGGCAAAGAATCTTCTTACTGATAACAAAGTGGCTATCGAAAAAATTGTCGAAGAACTTTTGCACAAAAATCATTTGACATCGACAGAAATTGACCGAATTTTTTCTGCATACTCAACAAAGAATTGATTATTTGTTAATATGATGTGCTTGTGTATGCTTACGTACTTAATGTTATCTGCTGCACTATGTACATTGCATAAAAAGTAGCCGGTTGTATAAGCAAAAAGCAAGTTCTGCGTTTATACCTAAGATAGAGGATAGCAGAACTTGCTTTTAGCAAACCTTTTCTTCAAGTTGTTAATTAGATTATGCTACGTGAAAATCAAATAAAGTGAGATGTTAACAATGACTATAGTTGAATTTTATGATGGTGTTTCAATTGTAAATATGGCCAGTTGTCTGGCAATGAAACCGAATAAAGTTATTTTTATCGGCGAAAATAAGCCTATGAAGAAGCAGGAAGATGCATATTTGCGGTTTGTGACCTCGCGCAATTTGAATGTTGAGTTTGATTTTAAACCAATAAATAAGAATAGCGTTGAACAAATAGTTTCTGTCTTGGCTGAGATTGTCGAGGCAGAGGAAAACTGTGCCTTTGACCTTACCGGCGGTGAAGATTTGGTATTGGTTGCGATGGGAATCGTTTTTGAAAAATATAGAAACACCAATAAAGTACAGATGCACAGATTTAACATCAGAACTGGGACGGTTTATGATTGTGATAGTGATGGTCTGCTGCCAAATGCTGAACAACCTAAGCTTTCGGTAAAAGAGAACATTATGCTGTACGGTGGAACTTTAGTTTCGTTTAACGGTGAAAAAGGTACATATGACTGGGTTTTTGATGACGATTTTGAGTCTGATTTAAAGAATATGTGGGAAATCTGCAAAGTTAATCCCGGACTTTGGAATTCACAAATATGTACATTATCGTTTATTGCTGAGAATAACAATTTAAAAAACAGTCAGTTAGATGTTTCAGTGAATAAAACCGATATCGAAGAAATAATGAAGAGCAAAAAATATAAATTCACTTGGGTTCCTGGAATTATTAAGACATTCATTAAAAAAGGTTTTATCTCTGATGTTGTATATTCTGATGACCAAATTTCGTTCTCTTTCAAAAATGAACAAATAATGTTATGTTTAATAAAGGAAGGTACGTTGCTTGAACTGATGGTTTTGCTCTTTGCCAGGTCAGCTAAAGAGAAAGATGGAACGCCGAAGTTTGATGATGCTGTTAATGGAGCATATATAGACTGGGATTTAACAGTTCACGATGCTACCGATGATGAAAAAGATACAGAAAATGAAATTGACGTAATTTTGATGAAAGGTTTAGTTCCTGTTTTTGTTTCATGCAAAAATGGATATGTTGATGAAACTGAGCTTTATAAATTAAACACGGTTGCAAATAAATTTGGGGGTGTATATGCTCAGAAAGTTTTGATTGCAACATATTTTGGGAAAAGCACTGTGGAAGGTCACAAATATTTTGTTCAGAGAGCAAAAGATATGAAGATACAGTTGATTGAAAACGTTCACGATCTTTCAGATGAAGCATTTGCAAAAAAGATTAAAAATCTGCTATCATAATTATCTGGTTTTCTTTTGATATCTGTTGTGTTATTCTGAAATGAAGACTGAATATGAAATATTTTGTGTTTTTTGTTCGACAATTGACACTCAATTATATTATGTGTTATAATGAAAAAAATTATGGTTTCGGTTTAAATCATGCGATGATTTAATCAAAATAAATAGAAACATTACTCAACTACATTATTAACGTTATAATCAGGAGGTTATTGAAATGTCAGAAGTAAATATGGTAAAAGCAAAGGAAACATATGCCACTCTGTGCAAGATGCTTGATAATCGTGATTGGCATTACGACAAGATGGAGGACGACTTGGTTATCAAATCGGGAATTAAAGGCGATGATTTCCCAATTGAGTTTATTATGAGAGTTAATGCCCGTAACGAAGTTGTTTCTTTCATTTCGTGGATGCCTTTTAATGTTGATGAATCTAAAAGAATCGATATTGCATTGGCGATTTGTGCTGCAAACTATGGCTTGGTTGACGGCTCATTCGATTACGATTTAAGTGATGGTTCAATTTTGTTCAGATTAACATCAAGTTATAAAAATACCGTATTGAGCGAGGATTTGTTAGAATATATGCTTATGGTTTCAGCTACTACAGTTGATGAATATAACGATAAATTCTTTATGATTTCTAAAGGTATGATGACAATTCAGCAGTTCCTTGAAGCTGAGCAGAACTCTTAATATTTGTTGTTTAAAACGCCATATCTGATATTGATGTGGCGTTTGATTTTTTTGATAAGAAATGATTTCAAATTAATGAGTAATGCAAATTTATGTGAAGTCTTTGAGTATTTATGTTATATTGATGGTTAAGGTGTTGATTATTTCAGAGGAAGTGACGTTATGTATGAAATAATTATTTGTCCGGTTAAACAGCTTTATCAACGTGCTGAGGATGGTGATATGAGTGATGTCGCGGTGTTGGCGGTATCATCATATGAAATCAATACCGATAAGTTAAATATTTTTGCTGATGCTTTGTGTTTGAATTTTGCTGATACTGCTAATCCGATAGGGGAGTCAGCTTTTAATAAAACTACAGCAAAAAATATTGCCGATTATGTTAAATCTCTTCCCGTCGGGTTGGATTCGCTTTTTGTTTGTTGTGATGCCGGTGAATCCAGGAGTACCGCAATGGCTGCTGCCATAATGAGATTCAACGGGTTGGATGAGATGAAGATTTGGAAAAACCCGCATTATCACCCGAATTTACTTGTTTATTCTTTGCTTTGTGAAGCTTTGGGGGTTGCGGCTTCAGAATCTGAACTTATTGCCAAGAAACAAGCAAGTGAAAAAGCTTTTATCGATGCTTTTAGCGGTAAATGATTTTATAAAGAAACTTGTTTGACCAAGTCTGCTTGGTTGTCGTATTTGAAACGGTAAATCGATGATATTTCGTTAAATTATTTTGTTGACATAAAGAAGCAGTATATTGTAAAATCTAAAGTAAGACATTATGTAAGGAGTAGATAGTTAATGGCAAAAATTCTTATCAGCCCCGGCAAATATGTTCAGGGCGCAGGCGAAATGGCTAAGCTTTATGATTACGCAAAAGCTTACGGAAAAAAAGCACTTGTTCTTATCACGGAATCCGGTTACAAAAGAATAGGTGCGACAGTTGAAAGCAGTTTTGCAGGTCAGGATTTTGAGTTGGTTTTTGATTACTTCAACGGCGAATGCTCTAAAAACGAAATCAACAGACTTGTTAAGATAATGGAAGAAAAGGGCTGTGATTTAGTCGTAGGTATTGGTGGCGGCAAAATTCTTGATACTTCAAAAGCCGTTGCTTACTACTGTAAGACACCTGTTCTTATCTGTCCTACCATAGCGTCAACCGATGCTCCTTGCAGCGCTCTTTCTGTAATTTACACAGATGATGGTGTGTTTGAGGAATATCTTTTCCTTCCTGCAAACCCCAATATGGTTCTTATGGATACTGATATCATTGCTGCTTCACCTGCAAGACTTACCGTTTCAGGTATGGGTGATGCTCTCGCAACATACTTCGAGGCAAGAGCGGTTATGGCTAAGGATGCAGGTACTTGTGCGGGAGGTAAGGTTACTTGTGCTGCTATGGCACTTGCAAAGCTTTGTTTTGACACTCTTATGGACGAGGGTGTTAAGGCTAAAGTTGCTCTTGAAGCAGGTGCTTGCACAGAAGCTGTTGAGAAGGTTATCGAAGCCAACACACTTCTCAGCGGCATCGGATTTGAAAGCGGCGGTCTTGCCGGCGCACATGCGATTCACAACGGTCTTACAGTTCTTCCCGAGTGTCATCATATGTATCACGGTGAGAAGGTTGCTTTTGGTACTCTTACTCAGCTTGTTCTTGAAAATGTTGACGGTGATGAGCTTGAGAGAGTTATCAGCTTCTGTATTGAACTCGGTTTGCCTGTAACCTTTAAGGAACTCGGCATTTCAGAAGTAACTGACGAAAAGCTTATGGCAGTTGCTACAGCTGCTTGTGCAGAAGGTGATACACTTCACAATATGCCTTTCGAAGTAACACCTGCAAAGGTTTGTGCAGCGCTTAAGGCGGCTGACGCTTACGGCAGATATTTCCTCGGAGAATGATATATCCGAAGCGTATCTGACTTTCTGTTCTGCTTGAAGTTGCATATCGTATTTATAGCAGATATTAAAAGGTGAATTTTTGAAAAAATATTGACTGTAATTTTATAATATTGTATAATAAGCGCAATAACAATTGAACAAAT
>JAFOBC010000198.1 GCA_017382015.1 Clostridia bacterium | reverse complement strand
TAAAATTCAGGGCATCGGGGCAAATTTTGTGCCCGAAACGCTGAACAGAGCCTTTGTTGATGAAATTGTAGCCGTCAGCGATGAAACAGCTTACGAGTATACACGCCTTGTTGCTCAGGCGGAGGGTTGCTTTGTCGGCATCTCGTCGGGTGCCGCGCTTGCCGCCGCCTGCGAAATTGCTTTGAGAGCGGAGTATAAAGATAAGAATATAGTTGTTCTTATGCCCGATAGCGGAAGCAGGTATTTGTCTTCGGGTGTTTTTAGCTGAGAATATGTTGAATGCTGTCTTGTTACAAGGCAGCATTTTTTTCTGCGTTCAGTTTTGCTGTTTCTATTGCAAAAAGTATGCGTTCGTGTTAGTATATGCTTATAATATTATAATACTGGGGGAATATGGTTTGTATAAGATAATTACAGTTGATCTTCACACTCATTCCACCGCTTCGGATGGTTCAATGTCTCCTGAAGAGCTTGTCATTCATGCCGCTCGGCAAGGGCTTGCGGCAATTGCTCTGACCGATCACGATACGGTGAGCGGTGTTGAGAGGGCTATTGCTCAGGGCAAAATCAGCCGCATAGAGGTTATTCCGGGCATTGAGTTTTCTGCTCGGTCAGAAACCCTTACACATATTCTCGGTTACGGCATAGATATCGATAATCCTGTTGTCAGAGCAATCCTCGACGAGGTTGTTGAGAAACGCAGAGAACGTAACGAGATGACGGCAAAGCTCCTGCAGGAGCTGGGCTTTGATGTTACCGTTGAGGAAGCAGCGGCCATAGCACCCGGCGGAATCATCGGCAGGGCTCATTATGCCAAGCTCCTTATGGATAAGGGCTATACTTGCTCTGTTCAGGAGAGTTTTGATAAATATCTCGCTTCGGGTAAGCCTGCCTATTTCAGCAACCAGAAGCTTGAGGCCAAGCGCATAATCGAAGCAATTCACAGCGCGGGCGGTCTTGCATTCCTTGCGCATCCGCACCAGATGAAGCTTGGTGACGGTCTCGAAGACTACGTTAAGGAACTTGTGTCATACGGTCTTGACGGTATCGAGGGTTACCACAGCGAATACGATGAAGCGATGCAGACTGAATTTCAGTCACTTGCTGAGCGCTTCGGATTGATGATTTCGGGCGGCACCGATTTCCACGGCGATATGAAACCGCATATCTCGATAGGCACGGGTATAAACGGCAACGTCTGTGTGCCTTACAGAATATTTGGGGATATAAAAGAAGCGGTAGAAAAAAGATGAACAGTATAATAGCTCAGCGTGTAGCTGCGCTGCTTGAGCAGGGCAGGGCGGTGGTTGCTATTGACGGCAACTGCGCCTCAGGTAAAACAACGCTTGCTGATGAAATTCAGCGTGCTTTCGGCGGCACAGTCATCCGTGCGGACAGCTTCTTTCTGCCTTTTGATATGCGAAGTGAAGAGCGTTTGTCCGAACCCGGCGGCAATTTCCACTATGAGCGTTTTGCGTCGGAGGTTATTGCGAATATAAAATCATCAGCACCTTTTACTTACGGCGTGTTTGATTGCAGCCGCGGCAGGGTTACCCACAGCATCAGCGTTGATGAGCCGAGGCTTGTCATAATCGAGGGCAGCTACTGTATGCATCCGAAGCTGGAGGCTTATTATGATCTGCGTATTTTTTGCCGTACTGACGAGCGTACACAGCTTGAGCGTATCAAAAAGCGCAATGGCGAGGAAGCGCTTGCGGCTTTTAAACAAAAATGGATACCGCTTGAAAACGCATACTTTGATTTTTTCGGCATTGCCGATACTTGTCATATAATTTCAATTACATAAAATTCCGGAGGTAAACACATGAAAGACTACGTACTTCACCTGGAAAATTCCGCAGACGTGTGGGAGAATTCAACACCCGTCGGCAACGGCTCAATGGGTCTGAGCATCTTTGGCAGAACGGACAGAGAGCTGTTTGTTCTCAACGAAGAATCTGTTTGGGATGAAAAGCCTGAAATGAAGCCTGCAGGCGATTTTAAGGAAAAGGTTGAGCATATACGCTCTCTCTTCCTTGAGGGTAAAAATTTTGAGGCCGCAAAGTGGGCTGAAGATAATCTTGAGAATGATTTCAATGTCATTGCTTCCTTTGAAGTTGCAGGCAGAGTACACATAGATTTCGACAACAAATCAAAGGCAAAGGATTACAGCCGTGACCTTTCTTTGAATGACGGCATTGCAACCGTAAAGTATACAAAGAAGGGCGTTGAAACGGTTGAGGAGTGCTTTGCTTCATATGAAGAAAAGCTTATTGTGTCAAAGTTTGCTTTTTCTGCTCCTTCGTCATTTACACTCAGCTTTGAAAGAGATTTTATCAAAAGCTATATGACCGAGGATAATACACTCACAGTCTGCTGCAGCACGGCAAACGGCACACACGGATTTGCTGTCGGTATAAAGGTCGTCACAGACGGCAATCTTTCAGCTGACGACGGCAAGCTTCGCGTTGAATCTGCAAGCGAAGCGGTGATTTATATCAGCATCGTTACAGATAATATTGCCGAAAACTATATCGAGGTCTGTAATGCAAAGCTTGCGGCAGCACCCGATTATGATGCTCTCAAAAAGGCTCACACAGAAAGCTTCTCTGCGATTATGTCACGCTCCGATATCAGCTTCGCTGGTGATGAAGAGCTTGAGTCAATGCCTGTCAGCGCAAGACTTGAGCGTCTCAAAAAAGATAAAAAGGCAACCGATTTCGGCTTGATGTCACTTTATTGGCAGTTCGGCAAGTACCTTCTCGTAAGCTCCAGCCATCCCGGCACACTTCCTGCAAACCTTCAGGGCGTATGGGGCGAGCGTATGCAGAATCCGTGGAATGCAGATTATCACACAAACATCAACCTGCAGATGAATTACTGGCACGCTGAGCAGGCTAATATCTCAGAGTGTACGCAGGCTCTGTTTGATTATATGAATACCAACCTCCTTGTCGGCGGAAGAAAAGCTGCCGAGGAGTATTACGGCTGTAAGGGTACGGTTACCCATCACCTGAGCGATATATACGGCTTCAACGGCCCTGCAGACGGCGTCTGGGGTCTCTGGCCTATGGGCGGTGCGTGGCTTGCTTTCCATATGTGGGAGCATTACCTTTATACTCAGGATCTT
>JAFOBC010000197.1 GCA_017382015.1 Clostridia bacterium | reverse complement strand
CTTGAGAAAATCAAGTATATAGCTTCAAAAAATAAACGCTCCGCTAACAAGGAGATTGAGTTTGTGCTTGAGCAGTACGTTGAAAAATACGAAGCGCTCAACGGTAAAATAGATACTGAATAAAAAACCCCGATGTGAACGGTTGCTCACATCGGGGTTTTTATCTTTTACAGCAGGTCATCAAACAGCCTGATGTTTGATGCCTGAGGCTTGAGCTCGCCGCTCTCGCACTTTTTGATGATTTCAACAATGCGGTCATTAATAGGTGTGGTGGTGTTTGTTTTTCTGCCCCATTCGCATACAACGCCGTTGATTGCATCAATCTCGCAGGCCTTGCCTTTTTTGAGGTCCTGCAGCATTGACGGCTCAATATCGCGGTGCTTTTTCATTGCAATCGGGATAAGGAATGTTGCAACAGCACGCTTGATCGGGTTGGTGTAGTAGAAGAGCTTTGTGATGTTTTTGCCCTGAACGGGTGCAAATGTTGCGCCTGTTGCATGGCCTACGTCGATGCACTCTTTCATACATCTTACGGCAACCTTCTGTCCGTCCTTGTTTTCGGATACGTCGCCGAATACGCCGCCGACAACTGCGCCCAGACCTGAGAATGTGGCGTTGATAAGGAGCTTTGACCAGCGTGCACCGATGAGGTTGTCTTCCTCGTGTACGGGGCACATAAGCTCGAGCAGGTCTTTTACCATCTTGAACTGTGCGTCTGAAATGCCGTCCATCTTGCCCATATGGAATGAGAGGCTGTCAGGCTCGCTCGTGAGTGTGCATACACCGGGCTCGTTGAGCGCCGCGCCCCATTCAACAGTACAGCCCATTGTACGGTTTGCGCCGACAATTTCTGCAATACCGGGTTCAGGCAGACCGTTCTGAAGTGTAACGATAACACCGCTGTCTGTCAGGTGATCCTTAAGCTTTGTAACAACCTCCTGGTTGAAAAGCTGCTTTGTCATCAGCAGAATAACGTCGTATCTGCCCTCCATCTCGTCAGGTGTGATTGCCTTGACGGGAACGTTCATATTTACCGTGCCCTTGATTGTTGCACCCTTTGTGTTGAGCGCCTCAACGTGAGCCTTGTTGCGGTTGATAAGGTCAATTTCGCCGCCGTTTTTTGTGATGTAAGCTCCGAGTACTGTGCCGAGAGAGCCTGCACCGTAGATTGCATATCTGCCCATTTTTAACACCTCATATATTTTGATAATTTATTCCGAAATAAAGTTTACAAATTCGCTCGTATCTTTGCGTTTCTTTTCTCTGAGCTTGTCGTCGGCGCTTGCGTAGCCGAGGGCTATTACGAGCCTGACAGGGGAGCTCAGCGAGCAGATTTTGCGAATCTGCTTATCGTCAAGCCAGCCGAGAATACACGTTGAAAGCCCGAGCGCCGTTGCCTGTGCGGTGATATATGCCGTTACAATGCCTATATCGATTGAACGGTAATCGTTCTTTTTAAGCTTTGAGCCTGCGGCTGCGGTTGAGTTATATGCACCCTCCGACAAAACTATCATAACAGGTGCCTGTGTTGCAAATTTGTTCATACCCATACCCTGGGTTGCTTTTGCAACAGCTTTTGCGGCGCTGTCGGTGCATACGGTTATGCGGTAGGGCTGAGCATTGCAGGCAGAGGGAGCAAGCCTTGCCGCCTCAATTACAGCGTCAAGCTTTTCTTTTTCAACTGCTTTTGTTTCGTCATAGCTTCTGCATGACTGACGGTTTTCAGCAATAACTTTAAAATCCATAAATCATTTCTCCGATTGCTTTTTCATTATTATATAGCAATATCCGAATTTGTGCAACAGTTTATAGTATGCGTATTTTTTGTGCTTTTACATTTTATAGCGTTACGGTTGAGCCGCTTGTTTCAACAGCTTTTCCGTTTGCGGTTAAAACTGCATTCTCAGGCAGGTACAGAATGATTTGTGCACTTTCAGGATACTCAAGGTTAATCAGGGCTTTGCCGTTTTCGAGCTTGTATTCAAACTTGATTTCACCGATTATTGCGGGCACCTTACAGCATATCTGCTTGTGCAAATCATACTGAGGTCTTATCTCAGCTTTGCCGTATCCCGCTGTGAGCGGTCTGATGCCTGCGATGTGCTTGCTCATCACCACAAGCGGGCCACCCGACCAGGCGTGGTTTGAGGTGCCGTCGAATCTTTTCCAGTTTTCCCACAGCGTTGAGTAATCAAGCTCAATCATCTCGCTGTATCGCTCCAGCATTCTCTTTTCAGCAAGCTTAAATTCTCCCATTGTGCAGAGTGCTTCAAGTACGTAATGCTCCATATAGGGGCTGGAGTTTCTTGTGCCAAAAAGTATTTCTTTGATTTTGCTGTATTTTGCTTTGTCGCACAATCCCGACAGCACGGCAACTGCATTGCCTCTGTCGTCGTATCCTTTGTTTTCGCGGCTCTTGTATCCGTCGCCCGTCCACATTGATTGATACGCTGTATAAAGCGCTTCCATTTTGTTTTCAAGCTCGCTTGCTGTTGCTTCATCGCCAAGCAACTCAGCCATATTCTTAACCGCAGTCACAGCATAGTAGTACCATGCGTTTTCAAGAGGAGCTTCGTCAATTTTGTCGCCCCAGTCTTTCCAGTCCCAGGAGCCTTTTCTGTGTTCAACAAGTCCGCTTTCGCTTATATTCCAAAGGTTGATATAATCTTTTGCCGCGCTGTAAACACTGCGGATAAATTCTTTGTCACCGGTGTACATATAGTATACCCAGAATCCGCCTACGCCTGCAAGCTGCTGGCAGGGCAGCTCAAAGTAGTCTTTCTTTATCGGTACAACTGTCTGGAGCACCTTTGTTTCGGGGTCGATGTAAGAGAGCATTGTGCTGACCCCCTTGCGGTAGAGATTGTATGCCGATGGCGCAAGGCTGTACATCATCAGCATCATCTCATTTGTTACGTCGCCCCACCACTGCGCTCTTTCTCTGTCGGGGCAGTCCATAAAGTTGTCCCTCATTGTAACGTAAAGTGTGCGCAGAGATTTTTGCCACAGCTTGTTCATATTAACGTTTTCGCAGGTGAAGCTGCCGCTGAATTCGGTGTTGTAGCCGCTTTCTCTGTATTTCAGGCTGATTATTTTAACACCTGACGGAATTTCGTAGGTTATCGTTTCGCCGTTGAACCACGCAGGGGATTCAAATGCCTGAACACCTTGCTTTGTGACGTAGGTGCTGTGGATTGAGCCCATATATGTGTTTTCTGTTGTGATTACTATTTTTTTGCCTTCGGTCGCTTCAATCTCAAGGTAGGGAGTAAGCTGTGCGTTGTAGGGGATTTTAAGCGTGATTTTTTTCTTGATTCGCCAGCTCTTGCCCTCAAACTCTTTGCTGTTTTCATAGTCCTTCAACCCGAAATCCTTGAACTGCGGAATGTCGCGGCTGTATGTTTCGCCCCAGCAGCCTTCACCGCCTTGGGCAAATTCGTCTGCCTTTTCCCAAGCTGAGAAATCATAATAGGGGGTATTCCATCCGTCAATTTCCATACGTGCATCGTAATAAACGTTGCTTTCGGGCAAGCGGTAGTTTGGCTTGAGTTTGCCTTGGTCTTCAAGAAACGCAGGGCTCTTGATCACACTCCAGCTACTGTCCGAAATAATTGAAAGCTCTTCGCTTTCTGCCTCAAAAAGCAGACCGCCGCAACCTGCATCGGTGCTGGAGTAGCTTACTTCTTTACCCCAGTACCATACAAGTACGCTTATCAGGTTTTCACCCTTGTGCAGATATGAGGCAATGTCAACCTCATCAAAATAACATCCCGTAGGGGAGGGGCCTCGTTTAAGCCCGCCCTCACGGATTACACATTCGCCGTTTATGTAAAGCTGATATTTGTTTTCAGCAGCAATTCTTGCAATAAGTTCATCGGGGATTTTGTCTGCGGTTACTTTTTTGTTAAAGCAAAGCCGGATGTTTTTGCTGTCCTTTTCCTCGCTCATCCATATCCACTTAGCTTTCCAATCGCTTTTGAAAATCCTCTTGTATTCCATAGTAAACCTCCGTTACAGGCAATAAATATTCGTATCCCAGAATGAGATGTGCGGATGATGGCGAAGAAAAATTTTATAGTCGGGGTTGATTTCACTTATTTTGTTGATAAGCTCAAAAATATCCTCACTTCTGTGGTAAGCCGCTATGCAAAGCTTCGGTCCGGTTTTAAGTGCGGCACTTGCACCTTCCAGCATTTTGCTTTCGGCACCTTCGATGTCAATGTTAATGTAAGTGAAACTGCCGTATTTTTCAGTGATATAATCTGCGCAGATTGCCTGTGCTTCCTCGCCGCTTTCTTTTGCCGATGTGCCTCTGCCCTTGTTGCTGTCAAAGCTCAATGTGCAGTTGTGCGACCATATTCCGCAGTTAAGCAGGGTGCAGTTTTGTATGTTTGCACAGTTAGTTTCAAGCTTTCTGAAGGTTTTTCTGTCAGGCTCAACCGCAACTATTTTACCGTAAGATTTTGCATACCTCAAAAATTCTTCAACAGTATCGCCGCGGTAAGCGCCGAGGTCAAGAAAGCTTTCGTTTTCACCAAGGTCAAGCAACGAGAACGCTTCATCTTTGCTGCTTTCACATTCAAAGCAGTAATTCAGTTCACCCGTAATCTGAAAGCGGATAATGTTTTCAAATACTCTTTTTGATTGTTCGTCAGCGAGCAGGGAATATGCTTTCTTTATTTTTTCGAGATTGTTTTTTAGAAAATCTTTGTTAAAAATATTATCTCCGAAAACAGGCACTGACGGCATAATCACTCTGTGTCTTTTGGCAAGTTCTTTGATGCTTTCTATCACCTGTGGCAACGGGCTTGCAAAGCAGAGCGCAACAATGAAATCACCCAGTTCTTTTTCTGCCTGCGATACCGATTTTACTTCGAATCCGCGGAAGGTTCGTTTCCTTACAAAGCCGTCGCTTGCGATAACGGCAGAAACTGTTATACCAAGCCTTTCAAACTCATCAAAAACTTTGTCAGCGCCGTTACCTGTGCCGTAAACAGCAACAGGCAGGGCAGAGTTTTGTAGTTCTTCCCAACTTGATTTTATTTCCAAAAATTTTTCAAACATTTTCTCACCGCCGACTGTTGGATTCACAGCAAATGATACCACACACGCGTAAAAATAACAAGTATAGCCAGGTGGGTATGCGTTTCAGACTTTCAGAATTAAAAGTCCACAGCGTGCATTATTGACATATGCGGGTTAAAATGCCGATTCATAAATATAAGCTTGAGTTTGCAGAATATAAAAAATGACCATCTTTCGCAGCATAACTTTATCAAAAAACTTGCAATATTTCTGTTTAAGTAATATACTGAAAGCATTAAATTTATCGGAGGGAATTTCAATGTTTATCTGGAAAATTATAAAATCCGTACTCTATCCCGGTTGGGCACTTTTCAGCGCTTTTGTAATCCTGCTGTCAGGTGTTATCAATGGTGGTGACATTACCTGCTCGCCCAATGCTGAGCTTATCGCAACCAACACGTTTACGCTGGACAGAGCACTTCTTATGAGCCAGGGCATCACAACTGACGGCGAGTATTATTACACAGCCGGTTCAATCTCAGCCCTTGACCTTGTCGGTATGGCTAAGTGGACTGTTGACGGCTTTGAACGCGTTGCGTATACCCATTTTGCTATCCCCAAGGAGATTAAAGAGAAATATAACAGCGACCATATCGGCGGCATCAGTTACTATGACGGTAAGATTTATGCCGCAACTGAGGATGAATCTGATACATACAATCTCATCCTTATCTACGATGCCGAAACACTTGAGTTCACAGGCGAATACTATGACCTCGGCACAGAATATCTTGATGACGGTATTCCTTACTGTGCGGTTGACGGCGAGAACGGCTACCTCTACACCTCACAGTTCCACGAGATTGACTGTATTTTAGCTTACAATCTTGATGATATGAGCTTCTCTCACAAGATTATGCTTTCCGAGCCTGTCGACAGAATTCAGGGCGCCGAGTATTACGACGGTCTTCTCTATATGTCCTACGACGTTTCAGGCTCTGCAACAGAGATTGTACAGACTGTTGACGTCAAGACAGGTGAGGTCAAGAACCTCTTCGAGAGAACGGTAAGCGGACGTGACCATGAGGCAGAGGGCATCACGGTTTATCCGATGGCGGACGGCTCGTTCATCCACGTAGCCGATTACGATAAGCTTATCTCTGTTAATGTCAGACACTACTCGGTAGAGCAATAACAAATGAAAAAGCCACTCGGTGATCACCGAGTGGCTTTTTCATTTATTCCGTTATCTCAACGTCAAACATCACTTTGTTTTTGGATACCTTAAGCTCGCCGAACAGAAGACAGCTGAAGCCATTTACCGTTATTTCTTTTGGTGTAACAACGGGATATTCCGCGCTGTATGATTCGTTTTTGTGGTTGGGGTTAACCTTTGTGAAAAGGTAGTTGATGCCGCCTCTGTGCACGTAAAATCCGTCGATTTCGATTCTTTCTGGCAGATGGCAGGTGTAGCCGAAGTTGTGGTCTTCCGAGTTTGTTGCCTTTATTATATGGGTTTCAACACCTGTCGGGTAGAATTTGCAGTTGCAAATAATCAGCTCGCCGTCCCACGTTGAGCCGTAGTCTTCACGCAGGTCAATGAAGCTGTCGGAGAGAACGGTTGTGTTTTCGATCAGCGCTGTTCCGCTGCCGATGAGCTTTATTCCGTGGTGACCTAGCACGGAGTTGATTATCGTTGCGTTGAGTACGCCATGGTGAGCGTCAAATCTTGAGAATGCACAGCCGTCATACACCAGGTTTTTGCAGTAGTTTGTGCCGGCAATTCCCCAATAATCACCGTCGGTTATGTCGTTTGTCTGTTTGCAATTGATGAATTTTGCATTAACTGCCGTAGCGGCTCCGATATCGTATGTGCCCATTGTAACAG
>JAFOBC010000196.1 GCA_017382015.1 Clostridia bacterium | reverse complement strand
TTTTTTATCCTTTAGCGTCGTACCAGGTTTTGCCGCTGTTTACATCAGCGAGCATACTTACCTTCATACTTACTGCGTTTTCCATTTCTTCCTTGAGCAGAGCGGAAACGATGTCCTTTTCTGCTTCAGGAGCTTCAATAATAAGTTCGTCGTGTACCTGCATTATGAGCTTTGCTCTGAGGTTTTCAGCTTTGAGCCTGCCGTATACACGCACCATTGCAATTTTGATTATGTCTGCCGCTGTGCCCTGAATCGGCATATTGCGTGCAACACGCTCGCCGAAGGCTCTGAGCATACCGTTGCCTGCTGTCAGCTCCGGCAGATATCTGCGGCGGTTGAACAGCGTTTTTACGTAGCCTGTTTCCTTGGCCTGCTCAACAATTTTCTCCATATAGCTGTTGACGCCTGCATAGTGTCTGAGGTAGCCCTTGATGTATGCGTCTGCCTCTGCTCGTGTTACGCCGATATTCTGTGCAAGTGAGAATGCGCCGATGCCGTATACAATGCCGAAGTTTACGGCTTTTGCGCGGCTTCTCATCAGCGGAGTCACCATTTGAAGCGGCATATTGAATACCTGCGATGCCGTGATAGCGTGGATATCATCGCCGCTGTTGAAGCCCGCAATCATTTCACTGTCATCAGCAATGTGTGCGAGCACTCTCAGTTCAATCTGCGAGTAGTCGGCGTCAACCAGCACACAGCCGCTCCTGGCTTTGAAAAACTTTCTCATTTCTCTGCCGAGTTCGCTTCTTACGGGGATGTTCTGCAGGTTAGGTTCGGCGGAAGAAATTCGACCTGTTCTTGTTTCGGTCTGGTTGAGTGTGGAGTGTATTCTGCCGTCTGCTCCGATGGATTTAATAAGACCTTCGCAGTAGGTGGATTTGAGCTTTGCCCATGTGCGATACTGCAGAATTTTTGCAACGATGGGGTAGTCGGGCGCAAGCTTTTCGAGTATATCAGCGTTGGTTGACCAGCCGCTCTTTGTCTTTTTACCTTTGGGCAGAGCCAGCTTTTCAAACAGTGCTTCGCCGAGCTGTTTGGGAGAGTTGAGGTTGAATTCGTATCCTGCTTCCTCGTATATATCAAGGGTTATTTTATTGATGTCTTCTTCAAGGGCCTTGCCGAATTCCGTTATGCCGTTTCGGTCAACTTCAAAACCCGTCAGCTCCATATCAGCAAGCACCTGAGCGAGCGGGATTTCAGTTTCTGTGAGAAGTTGAGTCTGTCCGTTTTCTGTCAGTTTTTCAGTCAGTTTTTCCTGTAAGCCGGGCAACAGCCAGGCCGCAACAGCTGCGCTGCTTTCGTCCTCATCCTGCGGCAGGGCAACACCGTACTCAAGTGCAAGTCTGTCAGCCGAGTAGCTGTTGGAGGAGGGGTTGAGGATGTAGCCTGCAAGCTGAGTATCAAATAATACGTTGTTAAGCTCAATGCCGCTTGCAATTGCAAAGGAGTAAGCAGCCTTGCAGTCATTCGTTATCTTTTCAATGCCGTTATCTTCAAACAGCTCTTCAATAAAGCTCATAAAGCAGAAATTGAGAGCGTTGAGGTGCACAACCTCGTTGTCAACACGCAGATATATGTCGGATACCTCGTCTGCTGTGCCATCGAGGGCGAAGTAAGCCTTTCCCTTAGCTTTAATGTTCTGCATAAGTGTGCTTACGTTGTCACATTCAATACAGCAGTATTTTTCCTGCGGTTTTGCTGTTTGGGTTACGGGTGCAACTTTAGGGTCAAGGTGAAGCCTTTCAATCATACTGAACATCTCAAGCTCTGTGAGTGTTTTGACAGATTCGAAAGCGTCAGGCTCACCTTTGATATACGAAGCGTAGTCTGTGTCAATAGGTGCCTCGCGGCTGATTGTGCCGAGCGTACGGCTAAGGTATGCCATATCCTTGCCGTCAGCAAGCTTCTTTCTGACGGAGTCTTTTATGTCAATTGTGTCTATTTCACTGTATATTTTATCAATGCTTTCAAAGCGTGCTATGAGGTCACCTGCTGTTTTTTCGCCGATGCCTGTAACGCCGGGGATATTGTCGGAGGTGTCGCCCATAAGTGCTTTTATGTCGATAAGCTGAGGCGGAGTAACACCATATTTCTCAAATACAGCCGCTTCGTCATAGTGTATTGTCTGCGGTCTGCCCATCTTTGTGGCTGTCAGCAGTACGTTTACCTTTTTGTCAACAAGCTGAAGGCTGTCGCGGTCACCCGTAGCGATGAAGCATTCATCGCCGTCCTTACAGGCTGAGGCAAGTGTGCCGAGTATGTCGTCAGCCTCCCAACCCTCGCATTCAAGCAGCTTATAGCCGAGAGCCTTGAGCAGAACCTTAAGTGTCGGCATCTGCTCGGCAAGCTCGGGCGGCATACCCTTGCGCTGTGCCTTGTATCCGTCATACATCTTATGGCGGAAGGTAGGTGCTTTAACGTCGAACGCTATTGCAACGGCATCGGGCTTCACTTCTTCGGTGAGCCTGAGCAGAATTGTCATAAATCCGTATATTCCGTTTGTGAATTTGCCATCCTTTGTGGTCAGCAGTTTAATTCCGTAAAAAGCACGGTTGAGTATGCTGTTGCCGTCAATTACCATCAGCCTCATTATGCTTTTCTCCTCTCATTGACTTGAAGATTCAGTTATGTTAAAATACCTGTCGGTGATTTGATTTGCAGATTAAAAATGTTGTGTGGAAAGGCAGTGCGGCACTTGCGCCTATGGCAGGCGTTGCGGACAGAGCCTTCCGTGAGATATGCTGTGAGTTCGGTGCGGGCTATACCGTAACAGAAATGGTCAGCGCTAAGGGGCTTTGT
>JAFOBC010000195.1 GCA_017382015.1 Clostridia bacterium | reverse complement strand
TCTCCGCTGATTGCACCGAAAACAACTACAAGCAGCGCAAGAATAACCGTAACAATAATTTTAGTATTTTTTACGTTTTTTCTGCTGTTGGCATTTTCCATAATTATTTTTCCTTTGATTGCCAGTTCTGCCCTTGTTACCAAACTTATCGTCATCTGCCTTAATCAGACAGTCAGAACCGCTTCCGATAAGATCACTACGCCCTGCACGTCTGAGAGCCTCAACAACAAGTGTACGGTTTTTAGGATTAAAATATTGGAGCAACGCACGTTGCAACGCTTTATCGTGCTCATTGCGAGCAACATACACTTCTTTTAATGTATAAGGATCAAGCCCGGTATAAAACATACAAGTTGAAACTGTACCCGGAGTAGGATAGAAATCCTGTACCTGCTCGGGTCTGATACGGTTCTTCTTAAGGAAAACAGCAAGTTCAACTGCATCTTTCAGTGTGCTTCCCGGATGAGATGACATAAGATAAGGTACAAGATACTGCTCTTTTCCAAGCTCTTTGTTGCATTTAAAATATCTTTTTGCAAACTCCAGGTAGGTTTCTATATGCGGTTTTCCCATTTTGTCCAGAACAGCTGCAGAACAATGCTCGGGTGCAACTTTAAGCTGACCGCTTGTGTGATGCTCAACAAGCTCACGGAAAAATTCATCATCCTTGTCTGCAATAAGATAATCAAACCTTATACCTGAACGGATGAAGACCTTTTTAATCTTAGGCAACTTCCTTACATCACGAAGAATTGAAAGATACTCATCGTGAGTGGCTATAAGGTTAGGACACGGTTTAGGCGCAAGACATTTCTTGCCTTTGCATAAACCTTTTTCAAGTTGCAAATCGCAGGCAGGCCTGCGGAAATTTGCTGTCGGTCCGCCAATATCATGAATATATCCTTTGAATCCTGGCAAACCCGTCAGTAACTTTGCCTCTTCAATAATTGATTCTTTACTGCGTGACGTAATAAACCTGCCCTGATGAAAGGCAAGTGAGCAAAAATTACATGCACCAAAACAACCTCTGTTGTGAGTTATCGAGAACTCCACTTCAGAAATCGCAGGGACGCCCCCCTGAGAATCGTAACACGGATGTACAGCACGCATAAAAGGAAGCTTGTATACAGCATCAAGCTCTTCCGTTGTGAGCGGAGGCATCGGCGGATTCTGAACAAGCATTCTGTTACCGTGACGCTGTTTGACAAGTTTACCTCTTATATGGTCAGCTTCATCCATCTGAATACGACAAGAAACAGCATATTCACGCTTATTACCTATTACATTCTCAAAAGACGGACATTCAGCACCCATAAGAGGAGTTTCGCGAACATCGCAGATATAACAAGTACCTCTTATATCTCTGATTTGAGAAATCGGTTCACCTGCATTAAGTCGGTCTGCTATCTCGATTGTCTGCTTTTCACCCATACCATATGAAAGCAAATCCGCTTGAGAATCAAGTAGAATCGAGCGGCGGACTTTATCATCCCAATAATCATAATGGGCAAATCGGCGCAGTGAAGCTTCAAGGCCACCGATAATAATCGGCACATCTCCGTAAATTTCCCGTATTTTATTGCAGTAAACGATAACCGCACGATCAGGCCTCTTACCGGACTTACCGCCGGGAGAATACGCATCGTCGCTTCTGTGCTTTTTTGCCGCAGTATAGTGTGCAACCATTGAATCAATATTTCCGCTGCTGACCATAAAGCCAAGACGAGGTCTGCCAAAACGCATAAAGTCGTCATTAGCGCGCCAGTCCGGCTGTGCTAAAAAAGCAACACGATATCCCCTACTTTCAAGCACACGGCAAATTATCGACGCGCCGAAGCTGGGATGGTCAACATAAGCGTCACCGCATACGTAGACAAAGTCAACTTCATCCCATCCGCGCTCTGTCATTTGTTGTTTATTTATCGGAAAAAATGGCATTATTATTCCTCACCGTTATCTGTTTCAACAAAAATATTACCGTCGCCCAAAGCAATCATCTCGTTATATTGCTGCTTGGACATCAATACTTTTCTGGGTTTACTGCCTTCAAATGGGCCTATTATACCCTTTTCTTCAAGTTCATCCATAATTCTGGCAGCTTTAGCGTAACCGATTTTAAGCTTTCGCTGAAGCAGCGTTGTAGATGCAAGCTGATTTTCAACAACTACGGCAATAGCACGCATTGTTTCTTCGTCTGCACCGCTGTCGGGCGAAGCATCAGCATCAACCTGATAATCATTCTTTTTCTTTTCCGCTATGGCTTGTTTTTCAATTTCTTCCATAACGTCACTGTCATATTCGCACTGACCCTGAGCCTTGATGAAATCAACTACTCGCTCAACTTCTTCATCAGAAACAAAACAACCCTGAAGTCTTGTAGGCTTTGACTGGCCTACCGGACTGAAGAGCATATCGCCGTAACCAAGAAGCTTTTCGGCACCTGCCGTATCGATAATTGTTCTTGAATCAACCTGAGAAGAAACAAAAAGCGCAATACGGCTGGGAATATTAGCTTTGATAATACCGGTAATAACATTAACTGAGGGTCGCTGTGTAGCAATAACAAGATGCATACCGGCAGCACGGGCCATCTGAGCAAGACGACATATAGAATCTTCAACCTCATTCTGAGCAACCATCATAAGGTCAGAAAGCTCATCAATGAAGATACAAATCTGATACATAGGTGTCATCTCAGGATCTTTTGCAGCCAGTTTGTTGTAACCCCTGATATCACGTACACCTTTTTCAGAGAACATTTTGTATCGCTTGGTCATTTCAGAAACAGCCCAAGCGAGTGCACCTGCAGCCTTTCTGGGATCTGAAACAACAGGAACCATAAGATGCGGTATGTCTTTATAAACGGTAAATTCAACCTGCTTAGGGTCAATCATAATGAGCTTGACTTCATCAGGGGTTGAATTGAACAATATACTGACAATCATCGCATTAAGGCAAACCGATTTACCGGAACCTGTTGTACCTGCAATAAGCAGATGAGGCATCTTGGCAAGATCCGTACACGCAACATTACCGGAAATATCTTTACCAAGCGCTACGTTGAGATTGCTTGTAGCTGACTTAAACTGAGGTGAATCAATAATTTCTCTGAGACTGACAGTAAGTCTGGTACGGTTAGGAATCTCAATACCTACAGCTGCTTTATTAGGAATAGGAGCTTCAATACGCACACCCGAAGCAGCCAGGTTCATAGCGATATCATCAGAAAGGTTTGCTATACGGCTGATTTTTATACCGGGTGCAGGCTGAATTTCATAACGGGTAACAGAAGGGCCGCGAGAAATGTCGACAATTTTTGTCTCAATATTGAAACTTCTGAGCGTTTCAACAAGCTTGTTGCCGTTTTCAGTAAGCTCCTCTTTTACGTTAGCATCACCTGAGCTGTTAGATTCTGCAAGACATTCTATATCAGGACGGATGTATTGAGGCACAGATGCGCTTTGGTCATCAGGCTCATCAACCGACTCAATTATCTTGGTGTCGGTAATCACTTTCTCCTTTTCGGAATCTGCAGGTTTATTTTCTGCTTCCTCAGAAATCGCCGCACCATCTGTAACAACACTATCCGAACCGTTATTTACGCCAAAAGAAAACTGAAACGGCTCGTCAGTATTATCTTTAACATTTTCGTTGTCATTTACCACAGGTGAATTGTCACTGCTGTTTGAGTCATCTGAAAAATCGACGCGCGGCATAGGATCGAAGTCAGGAACAACCATCGGCTGATTAGGAACAAAATCTTCACCAGCCTCAACCTGGGGTTCGTCGATTACCGCAGAGGTATCAACATATTCATCACCGGGGAAACCAACATCAAGGTTTTGTTTTTTTCGTTTTGCTCTTTTGGGAACAGCAACGCTGTTATCGTCATCAGAATATATATCTTCGCTTTCAGGTCGTCGATAATTCTTAGTAGCTTCCTTTTTGTCGTGTTCGCCGTCATCACCTGCATCTCTTCTGCTCGCAAACATATTTCTGATTCCGCCAAACATAGAACCAAACGCCTCGAACAAACGTGACATCGTGGTGCCCGAGAGAACCATAAACACCAAAAACAGCAGAATAAGCAGCGTTACAATAGAAGCAACTTTGCCGCAAAGCAAAGCCAGAAGTCCGCCAAAGAACGCACCTAAAACGCCAAAGTTATAAAATTTGAAGCCTTCTTCCCACGCAAAAGAAACCTGATCGCCCAGCGAATAATCCTTAAGATATTGGGAATCAAAGCGAATAACGTACAGCAAAGAAGTTATAAAAATTATACCTAAAACGCTGAAACATAGCTTCAGCATATATTTCCTTGCCGGCTTTTCTTTGGCAATTACATATGACAAAAAGAACAGAAGCGGCGGTACAGTACAGGCACTGACACCGAATAATCCGAAAAATCCGTCTTTCATAGTCTGCCAAGCGTTAGAATCACTACCGCTCGGAATAACAATTATGCATACAAGAAACAATGCGACGATAAAAAGAACACAGGAAGCAATCTGCTTTTTTGTTCCTGAGTTATCGAACAAGCTCTGTTTCTCTACCTTTTGGGGTTGGGTCGGGCGCTTGGAACCTGAACTGTTTTTTCGCTTAGTTGAGGTGTTGCGTTTATTGGATGACTGCGACCCGGAAGCAGTCTTTCTTTTGTTGTTCTGTGCCATTTTTTATACCTTTACCTAGTGAGAATTATTTGAGGATATACTCATGGTAATTATACCATCTAATTCACAAACAATCAACAAATTAATGTAAACTTTTTATAATTTTAACAATATATTGTATTTTCCTTATATTTTGGTTGACAAACTTGAAAAATAGCTCTAATATAACAGTATATGTTTTTTGGGAGGTATAAATCATGGGCTATAACATAGCACAAAAGCTTATTAAAAGCCACCTTGTCAGCGGAGAAATGATTCCCGGCACGGAAATCGGTCTTAAAATCGACCAGACACTTACTCAGGATGCTACCGGAACAATGGCATACCTCGAGTTTGAGGCAATGGGCGTAGAGCGCGTAAGAACAGAGCTCTCCGTAGCCTATATCGATCACAACACACTTCAGACCGGCTTTGAAAACGCTGACGATCACAGATTCATCCAAAGCGTTGCAAAAAAAAGAGGTCTCAGATATTCACGCCCCGGTAACGGAATCTGTCACCAGGTGCATCTAGAAAGATTCGGCAAACCCGGAAAAACTCTTATCGGTTCAGACAGCCACACTCCTACAGGCGGCGGAATCGGCATGCTCGCAATCGGCT
>JAFOBC010000022.1 GCA_017382015.1 Clostridia bacterium | reverse complement strand
CCTTTATCTGTTTTTATGCCTTTGCTTTCCATCTGATGGACTGCCACTCCCTCGTGGACTGTCGGAATTTTATCAACACCTTGTCGCTCATAACTGCGGTAATCAATTCTGTCTGCAAGTTGTTTTTCTTCAAACTTTTCGTTGCACATTCTTGCCCATTCAGAACGCCAATGTTCAAGAGTTTCGGGTTTGCCCCAATCGGTTGTCGGTACGGCAGAGTAGACGTAATTTCCGTTATGGTCGGTTGCTCTTTCACCGTTTTTGTCAAGTTCGTAAACCCGTTTTTGCTTGTTGCCCCATTTGCCGTTTTTCTCAATCGGTCTTATCGGACACAACACATGAACGTGCGGATTTGCAATTCCGTTTGTTTCGGGAGAATGGATTGCGAAGTCGGCAATCATTCCTCTTTCAACAAACTGTTCACGAATAAATTTCTTTGCGAGAGAAATGTTTTCTTCCATCGTAAATTCATTCTGCAAAGCAAAATCAAAACTGTAAGCAAGCTGAGCTTTTTTGCCTTTTTCAATTTTTTCAACTTCGTTCCACAGAGTTTCTCTGTCGGAAAGATTTTGCGGAACATAATCGGGAAGCATAATTCCCGATTCAACAACTCCGCTTTTTCGGGTGTAGTCGCTGACTTCTCCGTAATATTTACTCTTTAATTTTTCGCCTGCACGGTAAGCGGCACAAGCAACAGCACTCTGACCCGCACTCCGTTTTATTTGTGTGACGTGAAAATGAAAAAGTGACATTACAAACCAAACCTTTCCATATACTTTTTCACTTCGGGCAGATCGAAAATGAATTCGGCAAACTGATAAAAATCCGCAGAAGTCATATCCTTTGTTTCGGGACAAACGCTTTCAATCGCACCACCTTTTTCACAAAGACGGTGAGTCCGTTTTGCTCTGTCGCCTTTGGTGAGATATTCGATGCGATTCTCAAGTCGCTGTTTCTGATGTTCAAGGATTTCAATTTCCTTTTCGTTTTTTATTTTCTCTTCAATTAATTCTTCTTTTGATTTACTCATAAAATCTCCTTTTCTGTTTTTGGATACAAAAATCCCGTTGCTTCAAACGAAACAACGGGATAATTTATTGGGATAGCTGCAACGCAGCGCAAGGGTAAAACCCTTGTTTAAAATCTTTGATTTTTCATTAGCGGAGCTACGCACATATACATTTCTGAAAGATATGTATAGAAGTGCGCCCTTCGGGATTATCCGCTTGTTTCAGTCGCTATTTATGCCGTGTTTTTTCGCATTTTCGCTCAAACTATTTCTGCGTTCTTCCGAATACGGTGCGGTGAGTCTGAAACTCAATCTGCCTTTCTGAATTTCAAAAAGCATTCCGCCGTGTTCATCATCGTCTGTTAGTTTGCAACAGTCTGGATACTGCTCGCTGAATTCTGAAAGTCTGTTTTTCAAATCCGTATTGTGTGTCCGCACATCAATGATGTCACTTTCTTCGTTGAAGCAGATAACCGTATCTTTCTGACGCTTTGTTAATCCTGTTTTCATTTTGCCTCCTTTCCGCCGGATATCGGCTTATTTTAGTGATTTTTTCTCGGTTCAAGAACCGTAAAAAGCACCGTGTTTTCCGATGCATTTTCATGAAATGATGCGTTGGTCGTTTGGAACATTTCTATCGTCTCATTTTTAAAATCCTCCTTTCGGGCATCAAAAAACAGCCACGAATTTAATCGTGACTGTCTTTGTCTGCTTGATAATTAAGGTTTGTCGGGAATATTTACCCCTTCACTTATATATGGAGCAAAGTCGGATAAATTTTTCCTGAAATTTAAAATATTTTATAACAGTTTTTTCTGCGGTGTCAACAGGTGAAAAATAAAATTGCAGGTAACATTTGTTGCCTGCAATTTTGGGAATTTATTCTTTATTATAAAAGTACTATTCCGTTTTCTTCACAAATTTGTTTTGTGCGGTCATCCCAAAGAGAAACCTGAACTTCGCCGATATGCGCTTTGCCGAGAAGGAGCATTGAAAGTCTTGATTGACCGATACCTCCTCCGATTGTAAGAGGTAGTTTGCCTTCTGACAATTCTTTATGGAATAACAAACGCCGCCTTTCGTTCTTGCCGGAAATTCTGAGCTGTTCATCAAGACTTTTTTCGTCGACACGGATACCCATTGATGAAATTTCAAATGCACAATTCAGAACATCATTCCAGAAAAGTATATCACCGTTAAGGGACCAATCATCATAATCGGGTGCTCTTTGGTCGTGAACCTGACCCGATTTCAACACACTGCCGATTTGCATAACAAACACTGTTTTACGGTCTTTTACAAAAAGATTTTCACGCTCTTTAGGTGATTTGTCGGGATACATATCTTCAAGTTCTTGCGAGGTAATGAAGGTAACATCACGTTCAAGCTGAACAGTCAATTGGGGATAAACATGCTTGAGAAAATCAAGAGTATCACAAATTGCATTTACAATACTTTTTACAACCTCTCTGAGATAATTTTCATTGCGGTTTTCTTTTGTAATAATTTTTTCCCAGTCCCACTGGTCGGTATAAACTGAGTGAAGATTATCCAATTCTTCGTCACGGCGGACAGCATTCATATCCGTATAAAGTCCTTCGCCCTCCGAAAAGCCGTAAGTGCGCAGTGCCATTCGCTTCCACTTTGCAAGAGAATGAACAATTGCGGCATTTTTACCTGTTTCTTTAATATCGAATACAACCGCACGTTCAGTGCCGCTCAAATCGTCATTCAAACCCGTTTCGGGGTCGACGAATATCGGAGCAGAAACACGCCTTAAATTAAGAGCAGGGCATAAATTATCTTCGAATATTCTTTTTAGCATCCCTATAGCTTTTTGCGTTTCATACATATTTAATGCTGATTTATATCCCTCAGGAACAATAACATTACTCATAAGAATCACCTCCGGGTTTTATATGTGTATGTTTTTAAGGCTGCTTCAATAAATCCTCTGAACAACGGATGTGCTTTATTCGGTCTGCTCTTGAATTCGGGATGATATTGAACTCCGACAAAGAACGGTCTGTCTGTGATTTCCACCGTTTCAACAAGAGTGCCGTCAGGAGATGTGCCGCTGAGAGTCAGTCCTGCTTTTTCAAAAGTTCCACGGTACTCGTTATTAAATTCATATCGGTGTCTGTGCCGTTCACTTATATTCAATGTACCGTAACAACGTTCCATTGTTGTTCCGGATTTAATGTTACAAGGATATGCTCCGAGTCGGAGTGTACCGCCTTTATCAATATTATCGCTCTGACCCGGCATAAAGTCGATTACCTTGTGTTTGCACAACTCATCAAATTCACCGGAATTTGCATCTTTAATGTCAAGAACATTTCTTGCATACTCTATAACAGCAATCTGCATACCGAGACAGATACCGAAATAAGGAATTTCATTTTCTCTTGCGAATTTTGCAGCAAGTATCATACCTTCAATGCCACGGCTGCCGAAACCGCCCGGAACAAGAATACCGTCGATGCCTGCGAGCTTTTCTTCCGCATTTTCTGCTGTAATTTCCTCAGAATCAATCCAATGAATACGAATGTGCGTGTTATGGTAATACCCCGCGTGGCGAAGTGCTTCTGCCACCGATAGGTATGCATCGTGAAGTCCAACATATTTACCAACAAGACCGATATCCACATAATGCTCTCTTGTTTTGATACGCTCAACCATTGCAGTCCATTCAGTAAGATCAGGCTTCGGTGCATCAATACCGAGTTCTCGGCAAACAACCGAAGAAAAATTTGATTTTTCCAACATCAACGGTGCTTCATAAAGATTAGGTAAAGTAATATTTTCAATAACACAGTCCGACTTCACGTTGCAGAACATCGAGATTTTCTTAAATACAGATTCTTCCGGAGGTTCATCGCAACGAAGTACTACAATGTCCGGGTTAATACCCATCCCTTGCAGTTCCTTAACCGAATGCTGAGTAGGCTTTGATTTGTGTTCATCCGAGCCCCTCAGAAACGGAACCAAAGTTACGTGGATAAAAAGACTGTTTTCTCTGCCAACTTCAAGCGAAATCTGTCGAACTGCTTCAATGAAAGGCTGAGACTCGATATCACCAATAGTACCTCCGATTTCAGTAATAACCACATCGGCACCGGTTTTCTTGCCCACCCTGTAAACAAATTCTTTGATTTCGTTTGTGATATGCGGAATTACCTGCACTGTAGAACCGAGATATTCACCACGCCGTTCTTTATTTAACACGTTCCAATAAACCTTACCGGTAGTCAGGTTGGAGTATTTATTAAGGTTTTCGTCAATAAAACGTTCGTAATGACCGAGATCAAGGTCGGTTTCCGCGCCGTCTTCGGTAACATATACCTCTCCATGCTGATACGGACTCATGGTTCCGGGGTCAACATTTATATACGGGTCAAGCTTTTGTGCGGCAACCTTCAGTCCTCGTGATTTTAGTAATCTTCCCAAAGAGGCGGCTGTGATTCCCTTACCGAGACCGGACACAACGCCTCCGGTTACAAATATATATTTTGTCATTTTCAATCACCGATTATTTATGCGGTATCACAGCATTGTTCTGATTAATTCCGCAGAACTTTTTTCGCTTAGATATTTGGGTGCAATATCAAATGCTGTCATACAACCTTTTTCACCTTTTTCGTAAAGTCTCCATGCAGCTCTTGCATAGGCTGTAAGTACCGATGCAGTAAACTCCGGATTTGAATCAAGTTTCAGACTATACTCGATAATATGCTGATGCTCACCGTTTGAACCTGTTTTTCCGCTTCTGATAACAAAGCCACCGTGAGGTATACCGCTGTGCTCCGATTTCATCTCTTCCTCTGTTATAAAATGAACCGTGGTATCGTAGTCTGCAAAATAGTTCGGCATTGTCACGATCTCATTCTCTATTTTTGCTGAATCCGCACCTTCCTCAGCGACAACAAAGCATTCTCTTATATGTTTCTCCCTTGTGGTTAACTCCGGCGTTTTACCGCTTCGTACTGCTTCCAAAGCCGATTCAACAGGAATGGTATATTGCTTCGCATCAAGGACACCCGGGATTCTTCTGATAGCATCGGAATGACCTTGACTTACACCTTTTCCCCAAAAAGTATAGTCCTTTCCGTTCGGTAAAACAGCGGAGGAATACATTCTGTTGACAGAAAACATTCCGGGATCCCATCCGACAGATATAACAGCAACCTTTCCCGAAACCATTGCCGTTTGATTCACATTTTCAAAATGCTCCGGTATTTTAGCATGTGTATCAAAGCTATCAACAACGTTAAAATATTTTGCAAGTTCCGGCGTTTGACGGGGCAAATCGGTAGCACTGCCACCGCATATAATCATAACATCGATCTTGTCTGTCCACTCCATAACATAATCGGTGTTTATCGCCGGAACCATTACAGAATTTGTTTTAATTGCTTCGGGGTTTCGACGTGTAAATATTGCAACAAGTTCCATATCACTTGCTGCATTTACTGCAAGTTCAACTCCTTTTGCGAGATTTCCGTATCCGTATATTCCGATTCTTATCATAAAAAACAGTTCCTTTCATTAAAAAAATAACGCAGAGGAAACCAATCGACCTTCCCCTGCGTTTAAGACTATTATGCAAAGAACAGCTTGTTCAGGGTCATAGGATCAACATACTCGCCGTCTTTGTAAACACGCATATTACCTGATGCGATTTCGTCAATCAGCATTACGTTGCCGTCCGCATCATACCCGAATTCAAACTTGATGTCGTAGAGTTCAAGACCCTTGGATTTCAAATCATCGGCAACAATCTTTGTAATAGCCTGTGTCTGTGCCTTAAGAGAATCATACTGCTCTGCAGTCATAACGCCTAAGTCTACAAGACCGTCTTTGGTAACAAGAGGATCGCCTTTAGCGTCGTTCTTAAAAGTAGTTTCAACATAAGCGGGAAGATCTTGTCCTTCGGTACAATAATCCGAATAACGACGGAAGAAGGAACCGACCGCTTTATAACGGCAAATAACCTCCAAACCCTTACCAAACACCTTGGCAGGAAGGACTTCCATTGTGGTATCGTCAAGATTTGCGGAAACGTAATGTGTGCGGATTCCTGCCTCGTTTATCTTCTCGAAGAAATAAACAGACATACGAAGATTTACATCACCGACACCTTCAATGGTAAGGCCAACGGAATTTTCACCGGGATCAAATACACCGTCCTTGCCGGTGCAATCATCTTTAAAAAGCAACAAACAGTTACCGTTAGGGAGCTCGTAAACATTTTTTGTTTTACCTGTGTATAACAGCTTTAAATTTTCCATTTTTAATACCTCTTTCTTCAGTTCTGATAATCTGCAAATTTACAAGATCAGAGTTTGACTCTGTCATAACTAAATCAGGCGTCAATAGTAGAAATGGTCAGTGTTGTTTCCTCCAGAACATCAAGAAGAACATTTACGGTATCAAGTGCCGTAAATATCGTAACGTTATTTTCGGTTGCGAGGAAACGAATCTGATGACCGTCATTATTTTCGTTGGTGGTGCTGATATCTTTTGTGTTGATTATATAAGCAATATGACCTTGACGGAGAGCTTCGGGAACTTCGTTGCTGCCTTCACTGATTTTACCGAGAACATGAGTTCTGATTCCGTTTTCTTTAAGGAATTTTGCGGTACCGGCAGTTGCCTGGATATTGAACCCGAGCTTATAGAAACGGCGGATAAGAGGCAGAGCATCTTCTTTATCCCTGTCTGCAACAGTTACGAAAACTGTACCATAGTTCTGAAGGTGCATACCCGATGCCTGAAGAGCTTTATAAAGAGCTCTGTTTAATTTATCATCATAGCCGATTGCTTCACCGGTTGATTTCATTTCAGGTGAAAGGTAAGCATCAAGTCCGCGAATTTTGTTAAATGAGAATACGGGAACCTTTACATACCAACGTTTCTTTTCGTCGGGATAAATATCAAATATACCCTGCTCTTTAAGGCTCTTGCCCATAATAACCTCTGTTGCAATATCTGCAAGAGAGTAGCCTGTTGCTTTTGAAAGGAAAGGAACCGTTCTTGATGAACGGGGATTAACCTCGATGATATAAACATTGTCGTTTTCGTCAACAATGAACTGAATGTTGAAAAGACCGACAATTCCGATTCCGAGACCAAGCTTTTTAGCATACTGAAGTATTATGCCTTTAACCCTATTTGAAATACTGAATGAGGGGTAAACGCTGATTGAGTCACCGGAGTGAATACCTGTTTTTTCAACAAGCTCCATAATACCGGGAACGAATACATCTCTGCCGTCGCAGATAGCGTCAACCTCAACCTCTTTGCCGTAAATGTATTTATCAACAAGAACGGGCTTATCTTCATCAATTTCAACGGCTGTTCTGAGATAATGACGGAGCTGTTCTTCATTAGCAACAATCTGCATAGCACGTCCGCCGAGAACGAATGAAGGACGAACAAGAACGGGATAACCGATTTCTGCCGCAGCGGTGATACCGTCTTCAAGATTTGTAACGGCTTTACCCTTTGCACGTGGAATATTAAGCTCATTAAGAAGATTTTCGAATGCGTTACGGTCCTCTGCCCTGTCAATTGCAGTGCAGTCAGTACCGATAATTTTAACACCACGGTCGTGAAGCGGCTGAGCAAGATTAATAGCAGTCTGACCGCCGAGAGAAGCGATAACCCCTTCAGGCTTTTCAAACTCAACAATATTCATAACATCTTCGGGAGTGAGTGGCTCAAAATAGAGTTTGTCAGCAGTTGTGTAGTCTGTTGAAACAGTTTCGGGGTTATTGTTTATAATAATAGCCTCATAACCTGCATTTTTAATTGTCATAACTGCGTGAACAGTTGAATAGTCAAATTCAACGCCCTGACCGATACGGATTGGTCCTGCACCGAGAACGATAATCTTTTTCTTATCTGTCAGACGGGAAGCATTCTCGCCTGTGTATGAAGAATAGAAATAAGGAATGTATGCACTTGTGTGGCAAGTGTCAACCATCCTGAACGCAGGAAAAAGACCTGATTCTTTACGCATATTGTAAATATCAAGCTCGTTGCAGTTCCAAAGTTTTGCAATGTATTTATCACCGAAGCCCATCTTCTTTGCTTGAGCAAGAGTATCTGCATTTTTATTTTCACGAAGCTTTTCTTCCATATCAATAATGTTTTTGATCGATTCAAGGAAAAAAGGTGTAATCATAGTGATTTCGTGAATTTTTTCAACAGAAACACCGTGATAGATAAGCTCTGCAATAGCGAAGATATTATCAGAACGGAACTCCGAAATATAATCAAGAAGTTCCTCAACACTCATATTGTCGAATTTTGAAAGGTACATATGATCAGCACCGATTTCAAGAGAGCGGACTCCTTTGAGAAGTGCTTCTTCAAGGTTTGAACCGATACCCATAACCTCGCCGGTAGCTTTCATCTGAGTACCGAGTTTATTGGTAGCAGATGCAAATTTATCGAACGGAAAACGGGGTAATTTAGCGATAACATAGTCAAGCTTGGGCTCGAAAGCAGCATTAGTGTTAGCAATCTGAATATCTTCAAGAGCCATTCCCACGGCAATCTTTGCAGTAACACGTGCAATAGGATAACCCGATGCCTTTGAAGCAAGAGCCGATGAACGGGAAACTCTGGGATTAACCTCGATAAGATAATATTCAGAGCTGTGAGGATTAAGAGCAAACTGAACATTACAGCCGCCTTCGATTTTAAGTTCCTTGATAAGCTTGATTGCAGAATCGTTTAGCATTTTCTCGTCTTCTTTACTGAGCGTCATAATAGGTGCCACAACGCAGGAGTCACCTGTATGAACGCCAACGGGATCAATGTTTTCCATACCGCAGATGGTGATTGCGTGGTCATTGGAATCACGCATAACCTCAAACTCAATTTCCTTATAACCCTTAACGGACTTTTCAATAAGAGCCTGATGAACGGGAGATAATTTGAATGCGTTTGTACCGATTTCAACGAGTTCCTCTTCATTGTTAGCGAAACCGCCGCCTGTACCGCCGAGAGTAAATGCAGGACGGACAACAACCGGATAACCTATCCGTTCTGCAGCGGCTTTTGCTTCTTCTAATGAATAAGTGATTTCTGAAGGAATAACGGGTTCACCGATAGATTCGCAAAGTTCTTTAAACAATTCACGGTCCTCTGCACGTTCAATTGAAGCACTTGATGTGCCGAGAAGCTTAACCTCACATTCTTTGAGAATACCTTTTTTCTCAAGCTGCATAGCAAGATTAAGACCTGTCTGACCGCCGATGCCCGGAATGATTGCATCGGGACGCTCATGACGGATAATTTTTGCCACATATTCGAGAGTGAGAGGCTCCATATAAACCTTATCGGCGATAATGGTATCTGTCATAATTGTTGCAGGGTTAGAGTTGACAAGCACAACCTCGTAACCCTCTTCTTTAAGAGCAAGACAAGCCTGAGTGCCTGCATAGTCAAACTCTGCAGCCTGCCCGATAACTATAGGACCTGAGCCTATAATCAAAACTTTTTTAATATCTGTTCTCTTTGCCATATAATTTCATCTCGCATTCTACGTTGTGACCTTACTCGAATTCTATTGTTCCCACAGGCTTTGGTGTATAATCTACAAGAACACGGTTAATACCTTCCACCTCGTGTGTAATGCGTTCTGTTATATGATGAATAAGCGAATGCGGAATATCCTCAACGGTTGCCGTCATTGCATCGGTTGTATTTACTGCACGGATAATCGCCGCCCAACCCTCATAACGTTTGCCGTTTCTTACTCCGACACTTTTGAAATCGGGTACCGCAACAAAATATTGCCATACTTTTTCTGCAAGACCGTTTTTGTCAAACTCATCACGAAGTATAGCATCCGCTTCTCTCAAAGCGTGCAAACGGTCACGGGTAATGGCTCCGAGACAACGAACACCCAGACCGGGACCGGGAAACGGCTGGCGGTAAACCATACCGTGAGGAAGCCCTAATGCTTCTCCAACAACACGAACCTCGTCTTTAAACAGAAGCTTAACGGGTTCGACAAGCTTAAATTCCATTCCTTCAGGCAAACCGCCCACGTTGTGGTGAGCCTTCACGCCGTCGGATTCAAGTATATCGGGATAAATAGTACCTTGTGCCAGATACCCGATTCCTTCAAGCTTTGCAGCTTCTTCGTCAAACACTTTGATGAATTCACCGCCGATGATTTTACGCTTCCTTTCAGGGTCAGCTACACCGTCAAGCAAATTCAGAAAACGGTCTGCAGCATCAACATAAATAAGGTTGGCATCCAATTCCTTGCCGAAAACATCGATAACTTGTTCGCTTTCACCCTTACGCATCAAGCCGTGATTGACGTGAACGCAAACAAGCTGTTTCCCTATAGCTTTGATAAGAAGTGCCGCAACAACGCTTGAGTCAACTCCGCCTGAAAGTGCCAGCAATACTTTGCCGTCTCCTACATGAGTGCGGATTTCCTCAATCTGTTCTTCAATAAATTTTTGTGCAAGCTCCGGAGTAGTAATTCTCTCCATACTTTCCGGACGAATTATTTTTTCCATACAAGCCTCTCCTTGCTTATTCGTTGGTGTAATTATCAAAATAACCCTGGATATATACGATAGGTGTTCCCTTGTCGCCCGAACCCGAAGTCAGGTCGCACAGCGAACCGATAAGATCGGTCAGACGACGGGGCGTTGTTCCCTGAGAAACCATGTTGCCGACAAGAGAGGAACCGTCTTTCTGCATAATTTTCTCTTTGATTGCTTCTTGTAATGCTTCTCCCGAAAGAGCCGAAAAATCGTTATCAGCAAGATATTTCAGCTTTAATTCATTTGGTGTTCCTTCCAGACCGGGAGTATATGCAGGAGATACGACAGGGTCAGCAAGTTCCCATATTTTACCTACGGGATCTTTGAATGCACCGTCACCGTAAACCATAACTTCAATATGCTTTCCCGTAATTTCAAGCAATCTTGATTGAATATCCTCTACCGTTTTCTGACATTCTTCTCTCGGGAACAGCTTTACCGTATCTTCGCTTGATTTGTTTGAACCTAACAGACCGTAACGGGCATTAAATCCGCTTCCTTCAACAGATTCAGCCATAATTTCATCAAGACCGTATACTTTTTCAGCACCCGCTGCCTTTAAAAGACGTTTTGTTCGAGCACGGGTATGAATATCGCAGTTAAGTACATTTTTTGTATATTTTAAAACAGAACGGCAGTCATTGGCAAAGACGACCTCAACTTCTGCTCCGGATTCACGGATGAGATTTGAATAATAATCTACATAATCAACACCTGTAAAAGTATGCTTAGGATAACCGAATAACTCACGCCACTGTGCTTCAGATAAAACATCCGTATAAGGATTTATGCCTTTTTCATCCAGCTTATCCAAATCCACAAGATGGTTTCCCACTTCATCAGACGGGTAACTCAACATCAGCACAACCTTTTTGCAACCTTTAGCAATACCGCGCAAGCAGATTGCAAAACGGTTTCGGCTCAGAATCGGGAAAATAACACCTACGGTTTCGCCGCCGAACTTATTGCGGACATCGGTTGCGATGTTATCCACGCTTGCATAGTTCCCTTGTGCACGTGCCACGATGGCTTCCGTCATACAAACTACATCCCGATCTCTCGGAACAAGTCCCTCAACATTCATTGCTTCAACAACAGAACCGGTTACGATTTCCACAAGGTCATCTCCCTGACGGATAATCGGAGCACGAAGTCCCATTGAAACTGTTCCATAAACTCTGCTCATAATTATTCCTCCCAATTATTGACTTGTTTGTCTGACTGTATTATAATCCAATCAACAGCATAAGTAAAACAGATAATTCTTACAACAGTTATAAGGAGAACTTATATGAAAACCAAACTTGATTATTATCGGATTTTTTATGAAACAGCACGTTTTCAATCATTTTCAACTGCTGCTCAGCATTTATATATTTCTCAGTCTGCCATTTCACAGTGCATTCATCAGCTTGAAAGTGATCTTAATGTTCAGCTTTTTGTCAGAACAAGAAGAGGAATAACCCTTACTAATGAAGGTAAAATACTGTTTTTAAAGGTGGAAAACGCAATCAACTCTATAGATCAAGGTGAAAAGCAATTGGAAAAGCTTCGGCATCTTGAATCAGGTGAATTAAAAATTGCCGCCGGTGATACAATAACAACACACTTTCTGTTGAAATATCTTGAAGATTATCACGCCACCTATCCCGAGATAAGAATTGAAATGGCAAACTCTTATTCTTCTCAGATGCTCAACCTTGTAAAAGAAGGAAAAGCAGATCTTGCATTTGTAAATATGCCTTTATCAGATGATGAGCTTATAATCGAGCCTTGCCTCGAAATAGACGATGTATTTGTCTGTGGTCCCGATTTCGAAACAAAAGAGTCCTATTCCTGGGAGGAAGTGGCAGAATTACCTCTTATTCTTCTTGAAAAACATTCATCATCACGTCGTTTTCTTGATAAGAATTTCAAAGAAAAAAACATAGCATTGATTCCACAGATTGAAGTAGCGGTGCACGATTTACTGATTCGTTTTGCTTCCATTCATCTCGGTGTTTCGTGTGTTATTGAACAGTTTGCCAAAGTTGAATTGGAAAAAGGCATCGTACAAAGACTGTCTGTCAACCCGCCACTGCCCAAAAGGAGTATCGGCTGTGCATATTTAAAGAACGCACCGCTTTCCTATGCTGCAAAAGCATTTGTTGAAATGATCAAATAAAACAGTATAAACTGTTTCTGCGTTCTTCCGAATACGGTGCGGTGAGTCTGAAACTTTTCTATCGTCTCATTTCTGAAATCCTCCTTTCGGGCATCAAAAAACAGCCACGAAATCAATCGTGACTGTCTTTGTCTGCTTTTTCAGTTTTCTTAGGTTTTTTTGAGTGGGTGTCGAGAAATTCTCCGTACTGCATAGTAACAAATTGTTCGTAGGCTGTTGCTAATTTTTGAATGCGTTTATAAATTGCACTCGGTGTTTTGTAGCCGAAAAATGCCGCAATCTGTTCAAGCGTGCATCCGTCCATACGCATCTGCAAAATTTGTTTGTCCTTTTTGTCAAGTGCCGATGTGAACGTATCGACTTTTTCTTTTGCAAGGATTTTTGTTTCAAAATCCTCACGTGGTGCAGGCAAATGAATCAGCAATTCTTCGCTGATTTCTTCGTCTGACTTGATTGCTTCATCAAGAAAGATAGGCTTTTTGTTATCGTTCCACGAGCAATACCATTTGTTGACGAAATCTCTTTTGTTTGTGCTTTTTCGTTCGCTGTAATCATCCATCTGACGGTTTTTCCACACTTCATCAATCATCGGTTGCCAGTTCTGTTCCTCAACAATCATATCCGTGAGATTACCGATAAGGTTACTGAACTGCTGATATGTAAGCCACGGAATTTCCATGCCCTGCGGCATCGTAAACAGTTTTTGAAAGCTCCATTCCATTTCCGTTTCAAATTTATTGCGAAAATGATTTTGGATTGCATAACACAAACGCCACAGGGGGAAGTCACCCGAATAGCTTGTCCACTTTCCTGGAATATCACCGTAACCATTACTGCGAGGAACTTGAATAAACTGCCACACAGACCAAGCATAACAATCCCAGACAAGCTCGAGAAACGCATCGTCATTGATGAGATTATCATATTTGTCTGTGCGGAGAACATCATACGGACTTCTCGGAATTTCAAGATACTGATTGCGTTTTGAAACCAATTCTTTTGGCAAGGCATAGAAAAGCGTAAGCCACGCAAGATTGCTGTCCTGCGGAATCGTTATTATCTGATTCGGAAGCAGAACGATAAAACTGTTTTTAGCGGTATCAGCCATAATCAATCACCACGTTTCGGAGAATATTTCACCCCTTCACTTATATATGGAGTGAAATCAATTAAATTTTTCCTGAATTTTGAAAATTTTTATTTTTCGTAAAAAACATCGGTTTGTTTCAGAGAAAAATTACCCCTCACTTATATATGGAGCGAAGTTGAATGAATTTTTCCTGAAATTCAAAAAATATTTTATAACAGTTTTTTCAGAGGTGTCAAGTTTCAATGAAAGAAAAATTTTTGTTAAAATATTTTATAAAATAATGCATGATTTCACTTTGTTAAAAGTGCAAAACTTTAAATCGATAAAGCGAATAATTTTTTGTGAAAATTCGCAATTGACGGCAAATTTTCACGGTGCTATAATGACAACAATTTAATAACTCAACAAACGCAATGACGAGGAGCGGCAGATTAATCCCGCGTCAGAGAGCCGATGGTTGGTGTGAATCGGCGGACGGATTTATCAAGGCTAAATCACCTCAGAGCGGCGAGCCTGAAAAAATTTTTGAGTAAGGCAGACGGAGCCCGACCGTTACAGCGGGGAGCGATGTTAGTCGTGTTTTTTGTAGTGTAACTACCATAAAAGCTATGATGAGGAATAAGCGGTTTGTACCTGCTTCAGAGAGTTGACGGATGGTGCGAGTCAACGGAAGGTCTTATTTGCGAGCTCTCCTCTGAGCAGCCTACCCGAACCAATCTTTTGATACATAGGGAGGACGGAGCCTGACCGTTACAGCAGGGCGCGATGTTGGTCGCAGTGAGTGGTCGCCTTTTTGGGCGGCAAGAAGAGTGGTACCGCAAGATTTTTAATTATTTTGTATTAGAAATCCTGTCTCTTTACTATTTTTAGTTAAGAGACGGGATTTTTTGTTTTTATTTTATCAAGATTGGAGTGTAGTGAAATGTTGACGCTTGACAAGATATTCGAAGCACAGGTGGTGCTCAAGGAAATTATAAGGGCAACAAAGGTTGTTCCCTCAAACGG
>JAFOBC010000194.1 GCA_017382015.1 Clostridia bacterium | reverse complement strand
ATAACGGGCTCCGGGAATTCCATTGATTCGAGAATAACCGGGTGGTTCTTGTCGCAAAGTGTATCACCGGTAGTTGTGTTCTTGAGACCTACTGCAGCAGCGATATCACCTGCGTAACAGGTGTCAATCTCTTCTCTCTTGTTGGAGTGCATCTGCAGGATACAGCCCATACGCTCGTTGTTATCCTTAACAGAGTTGTAAACAGTATCACCGGCATTGATTTTACCTGAGTAAACTCTGAAGAAGCAGAGCTTACCGACGAAGGGGTCTGTAGCAATCTTGAATGCAAGAGCTGCGAAGGGCTCATCATCAGAAGAATTTCTGACCTCTTCCTCGTCTGTGTCGGGGTTTACACCCTTGATAGCCTCAACGTCTGTGGGAGCGGGCATATAATCGATGATAGCATCGAGAACCTGCTGAACACCCTTGTTACGGTAGGATGTACCGCAGACGATGGGAACCATTTCGTTGTTGATTGTTGCCTTGCGGATGCACTTCTTGATTTCATCAACTGTGAGCTCTTCACCGTCGAAGTATTTCATCATAAGCTCGTCATCCTGCTCTGCAACCTTTTCGATGAGCTCATCGTGATACTGCTGAGCAATTTCCTTGAGGTCATCGGGGATCTCTTCGATTCTCTCGTCAAGACCCTTATCGTCATAGTAGACAAATGCGCGCATTTCAACAAGGTCGATCATACCCTTGAAGCTTGATTCAGAACCGATGGGGAGCTGAATCGGAACAGCATTACACTTCAGTCTTTCCTTGATCATAGCAAGAACGTTGTAGAAGTCTGCGCCTGTGATGTCCATCTTATTGACATAAATCATTCTCGGAACACGGTATTTATCTGCCTGACGCCAAACAGTCTCAGACTGGGGCTCAACGCCGCCCTTAGCGCACATAACAGTAACTGAACCGTCGAGAACTCTGAGCGAACGCTCAACCTCAACAGTAAAGTCAACGTGACCGGGAGTATCAATGATATTGATTCTGTGATCTCTCCAGAAGCAAGTTGTAGCAGCGGATGTGATAGTGATACCACGCTCCTGCTCCTGCTCCATCCAGTCCATTGTTGCTGTACCATCGTGGGTTTCACCGATTTTGTGTGTCTTTCCTGTGTAGAAAAGAATACGCTCGGTTGTTGTTGTTTTACCGGCATCGATGTGAGCCATGATACCGATATTTCTGGTCATTTCCAAAGATACCTGTCTAGGCATATTATCCTCCATTTGCCGCGCAAAAGGGTTTACGCTGAAAGTAACTTCTCAGTAAGATTACCAACGGAAATGTGAGAAAGCCTTGTTGGCTTCTGCCATCTTGTGGGTATCTTCCTTCTTCTTGAATGCAGAACCTGTTCCGTTTACTGCGTCCATGATCTCGTTTGCAAGTCTTTCCTTCATTGTTCTCTCAGAACGCTGACGGCTGTAAAGTGTGATCCAACGCAGACCGAGGGTCTGTCTTCTTTCGGGACGAACCTCCATGGGAACCTGGTAGGTTGCACCGCCGACACGGCGAGCCTTAACCTCGAGAACGGGCATTACGTTTTCCATAGCTGCCTCAAAAACCTCAAGGGGCTCCTTGCCTGTCTTTTCCTTAACGATATCGAATGCGTCGTAAACAATCTTCTGAGCGACGCCCTTCTTACCGTCGTACATTACGCTGTTGATTAAGCGTGTTACAAGTTTTGAGTTGTAAAGCGGATCGGGCAAAACATCACGTTTTGCAATCTGGCCTCTTCTTGGCACTTCGCTTCCCTCCTTCACAAATATAATGATATCATAGGTACTCGAGTGACTAAATTCTCGTGGCGCCAATGGGAGAGACTATATAATGTATATATATTTAACTCTCGCATTGGTTGCGTTCAGGCCTACGCACTGAACACAGCCTGCAAAGAAGAATTTTGTCTGGTGATTTGTCCGTTAATTAAAAACGGAATTACTTTTTGGCTGCCTTCGGACGCTTTGCACCGTACTTGGAACGGGACTGCATTCTGCCGTTAACGCCCTGGGTATCGAGTGTACCACGGATGATGT
>JAFOBC010000193.1 GCA_017382015.1 Clostridia bacterium | reverse complement strand
CTCGGAATAAAATCGGATAAATCCCAAATAAAAAAGGAAGAAACACAGATATATATTGAAACCGATAATGTTAAAGTGTCGCTGAATTCTTGGCTCAGACTTAACGTTTATATAAGCGATGAAAATATTTTGCCGTACACTTATTCGAGTTATGACGAAATAAGCAAAACGGCAGATTACCTGAAAGAAAAGTATTCGGCTTATCTCAATATGAAAAATCCGACTGCAGATATAAGTATGGGTGATTACGATGTTTACGGAAAAAGAAAGTTTTCGCTTGCGTTTTATGATGCCGACCCCGATATAAATAAAAACATAGAAAACTACAATTTAAACAAAGTATTGTTTTATATGTCAGAAGACGGAATGCTTAATATTTCACGGAGTGTGGCAGGCAAGGATCTGCTTGGCAATTATCCGATAGTTTCACCGGATGAAGCAAAGGATTTGCTTGTGCAGGGTGAATATGTTACAAGCGTCGGTGTCGATTTTCCCGGTGTGCAGGCTGTAAAGAAAACAGAGCTCGTTTATTTTGTTTCCGCTTCGGCAGAGTGTTTCGTGCCGTATTACAAGTTTTATATTGAGTTTGAACCTGAAGGAAGCATAACGGAAGATTTGCCCGGAATCAAAAGCTACGGCACATATTATGTGCCTGCGATTGAAAGTAAATATACAGAAAAGTAAATATAAAAACCAACAGCCTTACTCGATTGAGTAAGGCTGTTGGTTTTTATTGATTAAGCTGTTGATCAGTTTCTGGGCTTTCTGTCACCGCGGCGGAAATCCTTGCGGGGTGCGGGACGACGGGGAGCATCGGAGATTGTGTTTTCGGGAACCATACCCTCAATCTCGATGAGAGCATCTCTTCTGGAGAGGTTGAGTCTGCCCTGCTCGTCAATCTCAAGAACCTTAACGATAACCTCGTCGCCTACAGCAACAACGTCTTCAACCTTCTCTGTACGCTTAACGTCGAGGCGGCTGATGTGTACAAGACCTTCCTTGCCGGGAGCGATTTCAACGAATGCGCCGAAGTCCATGATGCGTGTTACAACGCCGTTGTAGAATGAACCGGGCTCGGGATCGTTAGCGATTGTGTTAACCATAAGAAGTGCACGCTCTGCGTCAGCCATATCAAGTGCGCAGATGAAGATTGAACCGTCTTCTTCAACGTCAACCTTACAGTTGCACTCTGCACAGATCTTCTGGATAACCTTACCCTGCTTGCCGATAACCTCGCTGATCTTCTCAACGGGAATCTTTGTTGTGAGCATCTTGGGTGCGTACTTGGAGAGCTCCTTGCGAGGCTCTGCAATGCACTTGAGCATTACGTCGTCAAGAATTTCGCATCTTGCTGTGTATGTCTTGTCAAGTGCCTCACGGATGATAGCGGGTGTAAGACCGTGAACCTTGAGGTCCATCTGGATAGCTGTGATACCCTTCTTGGAGCCTGCTACCTTGAAGTCCATATCGCCGAAGAAGTCCTCAAGACCCTGGATATCAACCATTGTCATGAAGCGGTCGCCTTCTGTGATAAGGCCGCAGGAGATACCTGCTACGGGAGCCTTGATCGGAACGCCTGCTGCCATAAGTGAAAGTGTTGAGCCGCAGACGGAAGCCTGTGATGTTGAACCGTTGGAGGAGAGAACCTCAGAAACGAGGCGGATGCAGTAGGGGAACTCCTCAACGCTGGGGATTACGGGGAGAAGAGCCTTCTCTGCGAGTGCACCGTGGCCGATCTCACGTCTGCCGGGGCCTCTGGAGGGCTTTGTTTCGCCGACTGAGTATGAGGGGAAGTTGTAGTGGTGCATGTAGCGCTTTTCTGTTTCGTTGTCGATACCGTCAAGAAGCTGAGCATCGCTCATGGGGCCGAGTGTTGTTACTGTGAGAACCTGAGTCTGTCCTCTTGTGAACATACCTGTGCCGTGAACTCTGTCGAGAAGGTCAACCTCTGCAGCGAGGGGACGGATCTCGTTGATGCCTCTGCCGTCAACGCGCTTGCCGTCGTCAAGGAGCCAGCGGCGTACAACGTACTTCTGTGTCTTGTAAAGGCAATCGTCAATCTTTGCGATATCGTCGGGATATACTTCGTCGAATTTCTCGTGAACCGCATCGTAGATGGGCTTGAGTCTTTCGTCGCGGATACGCTTATCGTCTGTGTCAAGAGCAACGCGGATATCTTCGATAGCGAAATCCTTGATTGCCTCGAACATTTCGGGAGCGGGATCGTTTGAGGGGAACTCAATCTTCTCTTTGCCGCACTCAGCCTTGATTGTGTTGATGAACTCAACAATTCTCTGGTTCTCAGCGTGTGCGAACATGATGCCGTCGTACATCTCGTCGTTTGTAACTTCGTTTGCAGCAGCCTCAATCATAGCAACAAGGTCAGATGTGGAAGCGACTGTAACGTACATATCGGTCTTTTCCTTCTGCTCTGCTGTGGGGTTGATGATGTACTGACCGTCGATCATACCGACAACAACGCCTGATACGGGGCCGTCCCACGGAATCTCAGAAATGGAGATTGCGATGGAAACACCGAGCATAGCTGTGATTTCGGGTGAGCAATCGGGGTCAACGGACATAACTGTTGCAACAACGCCGACGTCGTTTCTCATATCCTTGGGGAAGAGAGGACGTATGGGTCTGTCGATAACGCGGGAAGCGAGAGTAGCCTTTTCGCTTGCTCTGCCTTCACGGCGCTGGAATGAACCGGGGATTCTGCCTACTGAGTAGAGCTTCTCTTCGAAGTCAACAGAGAGGGGGAAGAAGTCAACGCCTTCACGGGGCTTTGCAGCCATTGTAGCTGTGCAAAGTACGTTTGTCTCGCCGTAGCGGACAAGGCAGGCGCCGCCTGCAAGCTCAGCCATTTTGCCGATTTCAACAACAAAAGGACGACCTGCAATTTCGGTTTCGAATGTCTTGAATGTGTCAAAAGTTCTCAAAGTCATTTTGCTTTACCTCTTTCTTTTTAGTATTTGTCCGGAAAGAGCTTCGACTTTTAGCAATAAATAAAATGCTTGAATTTTCACTCAAACCCTTTATTTACCGCTAAAGCCTGTCGGCATCTTTCCGGTGACTTTTAAAATTGCAGGGCGGCAACCGCGAGGAAGCCGCCCTATTAGTGCGTGGATTATTTACGGAGACCGAGTCTTGCAACGATTGAACGGTAACGCTCAATGTCTACCTTCTGAAGGTATGCAAGAAGGTTACGTCTGTGACCAACCATCTTGAGAAGGCCACGGCGGGAGTGATGATCCTTGTGATGCTCTTTAAGGTGAGCTGTAAGGTCATTGATTCTCTTTGTGAGAACAGCAATCTGTACTTCGGGAGAACCTGTGTCACCCTCGTGGATAGCGTACTCAGCAATGATTGCACTCTTTTCTGCGTTTGTCATTTGTTTCACCTCATTATAAAATATTTATTCACAACCCCAGAACAGGGCAGGTGAGAACCTCGCGGAGGTTTACTCCCTGAACCGAGAGAAGGAACATGCAAAAGAAATTATAGCACAGCAAGCATTAATTGTAAAGCTTTTTTTACTGTATTATCTGCACAAAATATGGCGCAAATTCATGCGCCATACTGTTTTTTATGCATTGTAATTGTCTTTCAGACCCTGCTCGTCGTAAAGGAATACGGATTCGAGCATAATGTTGATACCTGTTTCGATTGACTTGAGGTCGAGGTTGTCGCCCGTGTCAAGTCTTGTGTGGTAGTATCTGGCGGGTGCGGGGTCCATAGCGGCAAGTGTTGCGCCCTTGAAGCCTGCCTTACAAACTGCTGCTGCGTCGGATGCACCGAGGAAGATAGCTTTGTAAGGAAGGTCGAGGCCTGCGTTGAGTGAAGCCTGCTTGAGCAGTGCGCATACCTGCGGGTCGGATTTGACGGTGAAGGTCATATCGCGGCTGTAGATTGCATAGAAATCGTAATCGCGGAGTGTATCCACACCGATGAATACGGTTTCCATATCCTCAAGCTCTTTTTTGTGCTCTTTTGCAAATGCCTTTGCGCCTCTGAGACCTGCTTCCTCTGAACCTGTGAGGACTGCCCATACCTCAACGTCTTCAAAACGGAGATCGTTGTCTTTGAGGTACTTGAGAACGGCGATTGATGCAACAGAACCTGTGAGGTTGTCGTTTGCACCCTCAACGGGAAGCTTGTAGTTGAGGAAGAATATGGCGGCAACAAAAAGAATGCACCATGCGAGCATTACCCAGCGGAGAATGTCGATGAGTATGCTGTCAAAACTGCCTGTAACAGTGCTGTAAATTTCTGCGACAAGTGCGATTACAATGCCTGCAACAGCGCCGCCGATAACTGTTGTGATGAGGGGTGGACCGCCGAGGTATGTGTAGCGCCACTCGTAAGAGGAGTCGACGTGACCGGATACGATGATGCGCTTTTTTGCTGTGCCCTTTGCGTTGTATTTTGCAACAACGTTGTGTGACGTGCGCTTGGGAAAGAAAGGATCGAGTGTTTCACCGTAGAAGAGGAACTCTGTTACGATGAAGAAAAGGCAGATAAGGCTGAGCGCGAGCGGAATTATGGGCAGCCACTTGGGAGCGCCGCCGATGAATGTTCCTGCAAAGAAAACGACGTTTGCTATAATCATAATGATAGCGCAAAGTCTGATCCAGCCGAGGAATGCTTTGGGGTGCAGCTCAAACGGCTCGATGTTTACGTTGTCTGCATACTTCTGAAGTTCTGCGGCAAATCTTTCCTGTGCCTTTTTTTCGTTTTCTTCACCCGGAGCACGCGGGCCGATAGTCTTGCATACGTCTTTGATTTGTCTTGCTGTGTAGTTTGCGTATTCACGCAGCTTCGGAGCATAATTGGGAATGCTCTCTGATGCTTTCATTTTGTAAAATCCCCTTTCGTGTAAAATGAAATAAAGCCAATAAAAAGTATAACAAATTCGAAAAATAATTCAAGGCTTTAGCGTGAAAAAGTGTAACTTTTTTCGCTAAAGGAACAACTTGCTTGAAAATCTGTTTGATATATGATATATTAAATTTAATTATGTAATTGACAAGGTGGTTCCGATATGAAAAAGACAGTTGCACTTATTCTGGCTGTGCTGATGCTGGCACTTTCGCTTTGCTCATGCAGCTCGGATAAAACAAAAAATGCTGAAGAAGTTTGCGTAGGTGTGGTCACAGGCTCTGTGCCCTATATGGAGATTTTTCGCAGTGTAGAGGCACGTCTTCCTGAGTTTGGTTATAAACTCATCTACAAGTCTTACGACAATGCCGCTCAGGCAAACGATGCGCTTGCAAACGGTGAGATTGATTTCACCTGCGTTGCAACGCAGAAGGAGATTGCGCGTGACAGCAGCGGCAAGTTTGTAAACCTTGGCGCTATCTATTACTACCCCTACGCTATGATTCTCATTAATTACGACAGTAAGGATGAGATAGAAAACGGCGCAACTGTTGCAATTCCTTCAGATGCCGAGGGTATGACGCGTGCGCTCACGCTCCTTGATTTTTACGGCTT
>JAFOBC010000021.1 GCA_017382015.1 Clostridia bacterium | reverse complement strand
TTGTATTGATAAGTGATAAACTTAAAATCAATAAAATTCGAATACAGTGTTTTATTATTATCTAGTGTGGAGTGATTTATATGAAGACTATTGTTATTATTGTTGACGGTATGCGTCCTGATGCGCTTGCTAATGTAGAAGTAGCTCAGAAGATAATTGCTGAATCTGCATATACGATGAACGCCAGGACGGTTTATCCTTCTGTAACTCTGCCTTGTCATATGTCGCTGTTTCACAGCGTTACTCCCGAAAGGCACGGCACAACAACTAACGTTTATATGCCTCAGGTAAGGCCTGTTAACGGTCTTTGCGAAGTTCTTAAAAATGCAGGTAAACGAAGTGCGATGTTTTATAATTGGGAGGATATACGCGATGTTACTCGCCCCAATTCGTTGACCCATTACAGTTTTTATGCAGGTAAGCGAATCGGATACAAACTGGCAGGCGAGATTATTACAGATGAAATTATTAAATATCTTAATGAGTTCGATACTGATTTTACATTTCTTTATTTTGGATATACCGATAATGCGGGACATGATTACGGTTGGATGAGCGATGAATATATCCACGCTATGAACTGCAGTTGGAACAATATTGATAAGGTTATGACTGCGCTTGGCGATGAATACACTTACATCATTCTTGCTGATCACGGTGGACACGATAGAACTCACGGCACCGATATGCCCGAGGATATGATAATTCCTGTGGTAATTAAGGGTAAAGACATTATAAAAGGTGAAATTACCTCAGATGTAAGCATTCTTGATATTGCTCCGACTGTTGTAAAACTTTTAGGCGTTTATCCTGATGAAGATTGGGAAGGTAAGTCTTTGATATAATGTTAAAGCCATAAGATGTAATTTCTTATGGCTTATTTTTATTCTAACTAACTATTGTTTTTAATGCTAAATGTTGCTATTATACAAAATATGAACTTGCGGGGACTCAAGCAGTTGACGGTAAGTTGTAACTATGATTTATGCGTGGAAATTTAATGGAGCGTGATGTGGCTTGTACTTTAAAAATTACGGTATAAAAATTGAAAAGGATTATTACGATGAAAACGGTTTTAACCGTTATGCTTCCGATATGCTTCTGGAGTATCAACAGTGTTTTGAGGAAGGACTTGATGTAGAGCAATACAAATCCTTATTTGAAGAGGTAGCTTCACTTGACAACGGAGCTGAAAAGACGCAACGCAGTGATGATATATTTTCTCTTGTTGTGAATGTGGGAATGCGCGAAGATTTTAAGTATCATGAGCCTGCTAAACTTAAAGATATTAAAAAACTTTGTGTTGTTCACGCTGTTGACGGTGTGATGCCGGATGCAGATGTTTTGAGAAATAAGATTAAGGGTGCATGGCTCGGCAGAGCTGTAGGGTGTCTTCTCGGTAAACCGATTGAGTGTATCAGAAGCAATGAACTGATTCCTTTCTTAAAAGAATCCGATAACTATCCTATGCATCGATATGTTCTCAGCACAGATATAAACGAAGAAACTTATAAAAAGTATAAGTTCTGGTTCAGAGATAAGCCATATGCCGATAATGTTGACGGTATGCCGGTTGATGATGATACCAACTATGTTGTACTTGCTCAGAAGATTATAGACGATTTTGGCAGAGACTTCGATAGTGAAGATGTAGCTCAGGCGTGGCTGAAATACCAATCAATTAATTCTTATTTTACTGCTGAAAGAATAGCATATGTTAATTTTATCAACTGTATCAAACCGCCCGCATCTGCTGTTTATAAAAACGTTTGCCGTGAATGGATTGGCGCACAGATAAGAGGTGACTATTTCGGTTATATAAATCCGGGTAATCCTCAAGCGGCAGCCGAAATGGCTTACAGAGACGCTTGCATTTCTCATATAAAGAACGGCGTTTATGGCGAAATGTTTGTTGCGGCAATGATTTCTTGTGCCGCTGTAACCGACAGTATAGAGGATATTATTTCAGGCGGTCTGGGACAGATTCCAAACACTTCTCGACTTTATGAAGCCATAACCAAAGTGATGAATGATTATAAAAATGGTGTTTCGTTAGATAAATGTTATGATTATATACATTCTCTGTATGATGAATATACCGATTACGGCTGGTGTCATGTAATACCTAATGCCATGATTGTTGTTGCAGCCTTGCTTTATGGCGCAGGTGATTTCGGTAAATCTATATGTATTGCCGTCCAAATGGCTTTTGATACCGATTGTAACGGTGCTACAGTAGGATCTGTCCTAGGAATGAGAGGAACTGACGCCTGTATAGACGATGTTTGGAAAAAGCCGATTAACAATAAAATTCATACTACGATTTTTGGAGTAGGTACAGTTGATATTGATGAGGCTGTCAAACATACACTTGCACATATCAAATAAACAAAAGCCATTGGAGGTTTACTCCAATGGCTTTTATCGTTAGTCGAGAGCTATATCTGCAGATAGTCTTATGTCTCTTGAGGATGAAGCGGCATAAATTTTGAAGGTTCCCGGCTCAATAACCCATTGATAGGAGGCATTCATAAGCTTGAACGCATCATAACCCAGGGTGAATTCTACTTGTTTAGTCTCACCGGGTTCAAGAGAAACTCTCTTGAAATCCTTGAGCAGCATAAGCGGAGTAACAACTGAGCTTTCGCAGTCTTCAACATATATCTGAACAACTTCGTCACCGCTTACTTGGCCGATGTTTTTAACGCTTAACGTAACGTTTACTTCAGCACGATTTGTTCTTGTTACTTCAAAATCTTTATACTCAAATTCTGTATAACTGAGTCCGAATCCGAATGGATAGAGTGTATCACCATTACCTTCATAATATTCGTTGCTTGCTCCGGGCAATATTGAATAGTAGCAAGGAATCATTGTTGAACGGCGGGGAAGCGAGAAAGGTAATTTTCCGCCTGGATTAACTTTTCCGAGAATAACATCTGAAATGGCCTGAGAGCCGCTTTCTCCTCCAAACCAACAAGATAAAACAGCGTCACAAATTTCACTTTCTTCGCTGATTGCAAGTGGTTTGCCGTGAATCATTGCAAAAATAATAGGTTTACCGGTTTTTGAAAGTTCTTGGATAAGCTCACTCTGTCTGCTGCAAAGTGTCAGCTCGCAACGGTCTCTGCCTTCGCCGCTTGATATGTTATCGTCACCGCCGCAGAAAATTATAAGGTCGCATTCAGCAGCTGTTTTTATTGCTTGTTCGAAGTTTTCTGTCTGATCTTCCGCTTTTATATCTTTCAGGTGATTCTGGTCAGAAAGTGCAAATTCAAAGCTGCTGTCGCTGATACCGCAACCGTCACACTGAAGGATTTCACAGTCGGGCAGTTCGGCTCTAAAAACATCATAAATTGTTTGCAGATTTCTGCCGACAGGTTTTGCTGAATATCCGCCAAGTCTTACTTTGTTAGAAGACGGGCCAATCAGTGCTATCTTCTTATACTTAGTTTTGTCAAGCGGAAGGATGCCGTTATTCTTCAGCAAAATAATAGATTTTCGGGCTATTTCAAGTGCTTTTTCGAGATGCGCATCACAGTTGATTATTTCTTTATATGCTTCTTCATCTGTGTAAGGGTTTTCAAATATGCCTAGCTTGAACTTAAGTGTAAGAACTCTTCTGCAGGATTCATCAATATTTGAAATATCAATCCTACCTTCATTTACAAGAGCTTCAAGTGAATCTATCCAAAGTTTGTTAGGGTATTCGTCGCCGCCCTGGCAGTCTAGTCCGTTTTGCTTTGAAAGACAGATAGCTTCTTTCTCGTTTTTTGCCATTTTGTGAAGATAGTGAACTCTGCGAAGTCCGCCCCAGTCTGAACGGCAGATACCTTTAAGTCC
>JAFOBC010000192.1 GCA_017382015.1 Clostridia bacterium | reverse complement strand
GCAACTCTGTAGAGAAGTTCAATCTTCAGGCAATGTACGGCATAACAGATAACGTTCAGATTTTCTTCACAGGTTCAGAAGAAGCTGCTGACAAGATTGTTGTCTGGTCATGGGAAAAGCAGAAGCTTAACGCAAAGACAACAATCAATTGGCACAGCCTTACAAACAACAACAAGGAAGAAGAGATGGCAAACTACGTTCAGTACAACGTTAACGCTGACAAGCTTCCTGACACATCAACAGAGTACAACCTCTTCGTATGGTTCTTCAAAGTTTACTTAAAGAGCTTCTGGGACAACTTCGTAGCTCTTACAAAGGCTAACTTTGAAGGTATCAAGACCCTTTTCAGAGGTTCTTCAACCTGATTTGAACATCGCTTTATAAACAAAAAATCCCTCCGTTCAGACGGAGGGATTTTTTTAACTGAATTATTTCACACCAAAAAGAAACACGCACCGATACGGCGCGTGTTTCTTTTATTGGTTACTATTAAATCAGAACTCGATAAGTGACTCGATATATGCATCAAGCTCATCAATCTTAATTCTCTTCTGCTCCATTGTGTCGCGGTCACGTACTGTTACACAGCCGTCTTCAAGTGACTCGAAGTCGTATGTGATACATACGGGTGTGCCGATTTCATCCTGTCTGCGGTAGCGCTTACCGATTGAACCTGCATCATCGTAATCAACCATAAATTTCTTAGCAAGCTGTGCGTAAACCTCCTGAGCCTGCTCGCCAAGCTTCTTGGAAAGAGGAAGAACAGCAGCCTTGAAGGGAGCAAGTGTGGGATGAAGACGAAGAACAACTCTTGTATCATTCTTCTCTGCATCAACAACCTCTTCATCATAAGCCTCTGTGAGGATTGTAAGGAAGAGACGCTCAACGCCGAGTGAAGGCTCGATAACGTACGGGATGTATCTCTCGTTTGTTTCGGGATCGAAGTAGTCAAGACTCTTGCCTGATGTGTTGATATGCTGAGTAAGGTCATAGTCTGTTCTGTCAGCAACGCCCCAGAGCTCACCCCAACCGAACGGGAAGAGATACTCGAAGTCTGTTGTTGCCTTTGAGTAGAAGCAAAGCTCATCGGGATCGTGGTCGCGAAGGCGAAGGTTCTCGGGCTTGATGCCGAGTGAATAGAGCCAATCACGGCAGAAACCGCGCCAATACTCAAACCACTCAAGGTCTGTGCCGGGCTTGCAGAAGAACTCAAGCTCCATCTGCTCAAACTCACGCACACGGAAGATAAAGTTACCGGGTGTGATTTCGTTACGGAATGATTTACCTATCTGAGCAACACCGAAGGGACCTTTTTTTCTTGTGGTTCTCTGGATATTTGCAAAGTTTACGAAAATACCCTGTGCGGTTTCGGGGCGGAGATAAAGCTCATTCTTGCTGTCCTCCGTAACACCCTGGAATGTTTTGAACATAAGGTTGAACTGACAGATATCAGTAAAATTGTGTTTACCGCAAGAGGGGCAAGCAATTGCCTTCTCTTTGATATATTCCATCATCTGCTCATTTGACCAGCCTGCAACGTTAGTGCCGTCAAAATCTTCGATAAGGTTGTCTGCCCTGTGGCGTGTTTTACACTCACGGCAATCCATAAGAGGATCGGAGAAACCGCCAAGGTGACCTGATGCAACCCATGTCTGAGGATTCATAAGGATTGCGCTGTCGAGACCTACGTTGTAGGGATTTTCCTGGATGAACTTTTTGCGCCAGGCGTTCTTGATGTTGGTCTTGAGCTCAACGCCGAGAGGGCCGTAGTCCCATGTGTTTGCAAGGCCGCCGTAGATTTCGCTGCCTGCGTAAACAAAGCCTCTGCCCTTACAAAGAGCAACAAGCTTTTCCATTGTTTTTTCTGTGTTAAGCATTTTGCAAAATTCCTTTCACAAATCAAAATTCAATATATGATACCATAAAAAGCACAAAGTTGCAATACTTTACGCGCTTATATTACCCTAAATTCAGCGATAATCGGCAGATGATCCGACACGACATCCTTTACGGTATCAACCGAAGTACACTCCAGACCGCGGTAGAAAATATAATCAATCTTTCTGACAGGTTTATCCGAGGGGAAGGTATAATCCCCTGTTTTGTCCGTATCTGTCATACGCTCGAAAATCGGCTTGAGTTCGTTGCCGTCGGGTGTGACGTTGAAATCACCCATAAGCACTGCAGGCATATCGTTTTCATCAAGCAGAGAGCAAACTGTCTTAACGGCATTGATACGCTCCGCAAGAATCAGACCCATATGCGTGATAAGGAACATAACGTCCTTACCGTCGAACTCGATAATCGCCTTTATTACACAGCGTGTTTCGTAGTAGCCTTTCTCCTCCTTTGGCGGATCGGGCACAATAAACGTTTCAACAGACTTGAACGCAGGCTGGCTGAGCACAGCGTTACCGAAGGGATTGCCGTAATCGAGCGTAACAGCTCTGCCGAAATATCCGTTCCAGCCAAGTCCGTCAGCGAGAATCTTTGTCTGGTCTTTG